>DASXLF010000001.1:0-1731 GCA_036496405.1 Steroidobacteraceae bacterium
AGTTGGTCGAGCCCGGTGGCGAAGGCTGTGGGTTCGGCAAGACCGGCAAGGTTGCCGAAAAAGCGCAGCTTGCCGGCCTCGAATGCATCCTGCAGGTTCTGCAGGAACAGGCGACGAAACAGGCGCGAGAGCACGCGCACCGGCAGGAAGAAGCCGGGCCGGCAAGCGATCCAGCGCGTGCCGTCGGACGAGGGGCCGCCGCCTGGCACCACGCAATGAATGTGCGGATGGTGCTGCAGCGTCTGACCCCAAGTATGGAGCACCGCGGTGACACCGATTTGCGCGCCCAGATGCTTGGGATCGGCGGCGATGGTGGTCAGCGTCTCAGCGGCCGCGCGGAACAGGATGGCATAGACGGTGGCCTTGTTCTGGAAGGCGATCTCGCCCGCCAGCGTTGGCAGGGTGAAGACGACGTGGAAGTACGGCACCGGCAGCAGTTCGGCCTGTCGGTCCGCAAGCCATTCGGCGCGCGCCAGCCCCTGGCACTTGGGGCAATGGCGGTTGCGGCAGGAGTTGTAGGCGATGCGTGTGGCGCCGCAATCATCGCACTGCTCGACGTGACCGCCGAGCGCCGCCGTCCGGCACGCCGTGATGGCGCGCATGACGCGCCGCTCGACGTAGCCGAGATGCCCGTCACGTGCCTGCCGAAATGCTTCACCGTGGCGGCGGAAGACATCCGCCACCTCCAGAACCGGAGCCATGGTGCCCGCTCAGCCGGGCGGAACGACCTCCAGACGGAGCCGGTCAAGCGGGCTTGGCGTGTTGCTGATGGTCTTGGTGGCGACCTGGGTGTAGCGCGCCGTGCTGGCCAGGCTGGCGTGGCCAAGCAACACCTGGATGATGCGCACGTCGGCCCCGCTCTCCAGCAGATGCGTCGCGAAGCTGTGTCGCAGCGTGTGGACCGTCACCTGTTTGCTCAGGCCAGCCGCCGAGCGGGCCGAACGGCAGGCAGCATGCAATACGGTGGGATCAAGCGGCCGGTCTTCGTCACGGCCGGGGAACATCCAGCGCCGCGGCCGAGCCAACCGCCAATAGCTGCGGAGAATCCGCAACAGCTGCGGAGAGAGCATGACGTAACGGTCTTTGCCACCCTTGCCCTGCTCGACCCGGATCACCATCCGCTGGCTGTCGATGTCGGCGATCTTCAGCAGAACCACCTCCGATACGCGCAGTCCGGCGGCATAGACCGTCGTCAGCGCGGTGCGGCTCTTGAGACTTGGGATGGCCTCCAGGAAGCGCACGACCTCGTCGGCGCCGAGCACCACGGGTAGCTTGCTCGGCTGGCGCGCATAGCTGATGCGCTCCGGAATGGCGTCATGCCCGAGCGTCACACCGTAGAAAAACCGCAGCGCACAGACGATTTGATTGAGCGCCGGCCAGGATATCCCGATCGCCACCAGGTGGACCTGGAAGGCGCGGATATCCTCCAGGCCGAGACGATCGGGAGACCGACCAAAATACCGGCTCAACTTCGATACCGCGGCAAGGTAGGATCGTTGCGTCGCTGGCGATAGATTGCGGACCGTCATGTCCTCAATCATGCGGCGGCGAAGAGGGCTGATCTCAGCCATTGGAAAACTCCTGTCTGAAGGGTTGGGCTTCGAAAACCCGCGATCCTCTCAGACAGGAGGCTGTTATTGCGATCCTTCCTCTATTGCCGCGCTAGCGGCTTCGTTCAATCAGTTTAGGAGACTCTCACTAGAGCTGGAGTTGTCCTATGCGCCACGCGCG
>DASXLF010000002.1:0-28302 GCA_036496405.1 Steroidobacteraceae bacterium
CCCGCTGCACCTCGACGTCCCAGTACGCGCCCTTGACCAGCCGCACCGTCAGGCGCAGGCCCGCGCGGGCCGCCAGGTCCTCGGCCCAATCGATGAGCGCCGGCGCGCGCAATTGATACGCCTGCACGGCAAAACCCAGGCCGTCCCAGCCTTGCAATGCCGGATCGGCCGCCACCGCCGCAATCACCGCCAGCGACATCTCCAGGCGCTCGCTCTCTTCGGCATCAATGGTAAAACCGATGTTGTAGCCGCGCGCCGCGCGCGCCAGTGCGCCCACCACCTCGATGAGCTGCGGCACGGCGTGCTCGAATTGCAACGGCTCGTAGCGGCAGTTCAAGGCCGATAACTTGACCGAGACGCCATCATTGGCGGCGCTGGATCCACGCGCTGCGGCACGACGGCCCACGGCGACGATGGCCGCGTGATAGGAGGCCAGATAGCGCTGCGCATCGGCATCGGTGCGCGCCGACTCGCCGAGCATGTCGTAGGAGAACTCAAACCGACGCAGCTCGCGCCGCGAAGCGCGCTCCAGGGCTTGCTGGATGTCGCGCCCGAAAACGAACTGCCGTCCCAGCATTTGCATCGACAGGGCCACCCACGGCCGCATCAGGTAGGCGGCCAGCGATGGCGTGTGCTTCGGCGCAGCTCCCGGTTGCAATAGCCAGCGCGCCAGCATCAGGCCACGTGTGAGTGCATTCACGCGCCATGACGGCGATGCGCCCCGGTGTGCGCGCCAGTCGCCGTCGGTGAGTTTCTCGGCGATCAGCTTCGCGCCCGTGGCCGCATCCGGAATGCGCAGGTAGGCCTCGGCGAGCGTCAACAGCGCCAGGCCCTCGGGCGTCTGGATGCCGTACTGTTGCAGGAAGCGGTCGATCCAGCGATGCGCCAGCGCCGCGCGTTGCGCGCGCACCAATCGCAACGCGCTCTCATGCACGGCCGCCGATTGGCCATCGTCGATTGGAAGCTCATTGGGCAGTTGCGCTGGCACCGGTCCGCGGCCGATGGATTGCGGCCTTAGGGCTGGGCCGAGAGGTGCGGCCAGGCCGCACGCAGATACAGCGCCATGGAAATCAGCGTCAGCACCGCGGCCAGCACCGTGAGCCACTGCCCCATCATATAGATGGGCAGGCCCAGCAAGGAATGATGAAACAACAGCATGGTCAGTCCCACCATCTGCAGGATGGTCTTGTACTTGCCGATGCGCGACACCGCGACCGCGGTACGCTGGCCGATGCCGGCCATCCATTCGCGCAGCGCCGAGATGGCGATCTCGCGGCCGATGATCACCGAGGCGGTCAGTACCATGACCGCACGCGGATCGCGGCTGACGATCAGTACCAGTGCCACGGCAACGATGAGTTTGTCGGCGACCGGGTCCAGGAACGCGCCCAGGCGGGTGGTTTGCCCGAGCCGGCGCGCCAGATAGCCATCGAGCGAATCGGTGATGGCCGCGGCCGCGAACAGTAGTCCGGCCGCGGGATCGGCCAGATTGTTCGGCGCGTGCTCGCCGAGCAGGAACAGCAGCATGATCAGCGGAATCGCCAGGATCCGCAGCCACGTCAGAATGTTGGGCCAGTTCCAGATCATCATGCCCCCGGATGCAGATGATCATAGATCGAACGCGCCATGGCCGCGCCGACGCCGGCCACGTTTTCCAGATCGGCGATACCGGCGCGCATCACACCCTGCAGGCCGCCGAAGTGAGTCAGCAGCGCCCGACGCCGTGACGGCCCCAGCCCCGGCACCGCTTCCAGCACCGATTCGCGATAACGCCGGGCCCGCCGCCGCCGGTGGCCGGTGATCGCGAACCGATGCGCCTCATCGCGCACGCGCTGAATGAAATGCAGTGCGGCACTGTCGGGCTCGAGCACGATCGGGTTGGACTCGCCGGGTAGATGCAGGCGTTCCTGACCCGGCCGGCGATCGGCGCCCTTGGCCACGCCCAGCAGCGCCAGCCCCTCCACACCCGTCTCGGCCAGAGCACGAACCGCGGCGTCGAGCTGGCCGGGACCACCGTCGATCAGTATCAGGTCGGGTCGCGCCCGCTCACCGGCGCCGATGCGCGCGCCGTGACGGCGCAGCGCCTGATACATGGCGGCGTAATCGTCACCCGGGGTCACACCCTCGATGTTGTAGCGGCGATAGTCGCGCTTGTGAGCGCCGTCGGGCCCGAACACCACACAGGAGGCCACCGTGCCTTCACCGGCCGTGTGGCTCACGTCGAAGCATTCGATTCGCTCCGGCGGCGCCGGCAGATGCAGCACGCGCGCCAGTACCTGCATGCCTTCGGCGGCGAGTTCAGCCTGCGCGCGCCGCATGCGCAGCGCGTTGCGCGCGTTGTCCTGCGCCAGCTCAATCCACTTGACGCCCATGCCCCGCTGCGGCACCCGCAAATGCACCGGCCGGCCCAGCGAACTGGCCAGGGCCTCCATCAGGGCTTCGCGATCCGGCAGTTCGACATTGATCAGCACTTCCGGCGGCGGCGCCTCGCGGCTGTAGTAGAGCATCAGGAAGTCCGCCAGCGTCTCGTTCGGCTCGCTCAACGCGCTGCCGGGAAAGTAGCTGGCGGTGCCCAGATTCTGGCCCTCGCGCACCGGCAGCACGCAGATCGCATATTGTCCGGGCTCGCCCGCGATCGCCACCACGTCGGTGTCGGTAGGGCGGCGCGCATTGGCGATCTGCTGGGCGCGGATCTCCTGCAGCTCGCGCAGCTGATCGCGCAGCCGGGCAGCCTCTTCGAATTGCAGCGCGCCGGCGGCCGCTTCCATGCGCCGCTGCAATTCCGCGACCACATCCGCGTTACGCCCCTCGAGCACGCCGATTGCGCCTTCGAGATCGCGCCCATAGTTTTCGCGGTCGATCAATCCGACGCAGGGCGCGGAGCAGCGTCCGATCTGGTACTGCAGGCACGGCCGGCTGCGGTTGGCGAAGAATGAATCGCGGCAGTTGCGGATGCGAAACACCTTCTGTAGATGCTGCAGCACTTCCTTCACCGCCGAGGCGCTGGGAAACGGACCGTACTGGCGGCTGCCACGCTGACGCGGGCCGCGATAAAAAACCAGCCGCGGAAATTCGTGCCCGGCCGGGCACAGAATGTAGGGAAACGATTTGTCATCGCGCAGGATGATGTTGTAGCGCGGGCGATGAGCCTTGATCAGATTGCTTTCCAGCAGCAGCGCTTCGGATTCGCTGCTGACGACCGTAATCTCGATGCGCGCGACCCGCGCCACCAGCGCCGCCACCTTGGGTACCAGCAGGCGACTGGAAAAGTAACTGCCCACGCGATCACGCAGGCGCGCGGCCTTACCGACATACAGCAGCTCGCCGTCGGCCGCGTACATGCGATAGACGCCGGGACGCTGAGGCAGCGTCGCCACGTAGTCTTTGGCATCGAATGCGCGTTCGCTCATGACGGCGCTCGCGGCGGCGCGATCAGTGCGCAGGCGCCCTCACGACTGACGCTTGCTGCGCTCGGCGATCAGCATCGCAAGTTCCAGCGCCTGCTCATAGTTCAGCCGCGGATCCACTTGCGAGCGATAGGCGCGCTGCAGATCGGAGTCGGTCAGGCCGCGGGCGCCACCGGTGCATTCCGTGACGTCCTCGCCGGTCAGCTCAATGTGCGCGCCGCCCAGGTACGAGCCCTGCTCGGCGTGAATACGAAACGCCAGATCGAGCTCCTTGAGGATGTTCTCGAAACGCCGGGTCTTGAAGCCGCCGGTGCTGGTTTCGGTGTTGCCATGCATGGGATCGCAGCACCACAACACGGTATGGCCGGTGCGCTGCACCGCCTGAATCGCCCCGGGCAGGCATTTCTCGATGTCCTTGGCGCCGTAGCGTTGAATCAGCGTCAAGCGGCCGGGCTGGTTCTGCGGATTAAGCACGCTGACCAGTTCCTGCAGCCATTGATCGCTCATGGCGGCACCGATCTTGATGCCGATGGGATTGGCAATGCCGCGGAAATATTCCACGTGCGCACCATCGATCTGCGCCGTGCGCATGCCGATCCAGGGCATGTGGGTGGAAAGGTTATACCAGCGGTTCTGGCGGGTGATGTAGCGAGTCTGCGCCTGTTCGTACAACAGATGCAGGCCCTCGTGGCTGGCGAAGAAGTCCACGCGCGTCGCCTCGTGGACCCGCTTGCCGCTCAGGGATTCGAAGAAATCCAGCGCATCGCCGATCGAATGGGCAATGCGCTCGTAGGCCTCGCGCAGCTGTGCATGGCGCATGAAGCCGAGATCCCAATACTCGGGATGATGCAGATCGGCGAAGCCGCCATCAACCAGCGCGCGCACGAAGTTGAGCGTCAACGCCGCCCGCTCGTAGCCGCGCAGCAGCAGCTGCGGATCGGCGCGCCGGGCTTCGGCGGTGAACTCCGGGCGATTGACCAGATCGCCGCGATAGGCCGGCAGCGTGATGCCATCGCGCGTCTCCATGTCGGCCGAGCGCGGTTTGGCATACTGGCCCGCCATGCGGCCCACACGCACCACTGGCTTTTTCATGCCCGAGAGCAGCACCAGGCTCATCTGCAGCAGTACCTTGAGCTGCTTGGCGATGCGGTCGGACTCGCACTCGACGAAGCTCTCGGCGCAATCTCCGCCCTGCAGCAGGAAGCCTTCGCCGCGCTGGACCGCGGCCAGGTGCCGGCGCAAATTCTCCACTTCCCAGGAGACCACGATCGGCGGCAGGCGTGCGAGTTCAGCGACCACGCTGGCCAATGCCGCAGGATCGTCATAGCCGGGCTGCTGACTGGCCTTGCGCGACTGCCAGCTGGTGGGTTGCCAGGAATTGCTGTCGGTGGAACGCATGGCCCAATGCTAACATGCGCACTTTGCCGGGGGCATCGCATGCATAAGGTGCTGGTTCTGGGGGCCGGCAAGATCGGCGCGCTGATCTCCGGGCTGCTGGCCGAATCCGGCGGCTACCAGGTGCAGCTGGCGGACCTCGATGAGACCGCGGCGGCCAGCGTCGCGCGGGCCCACGGCCTGCCCAATGTACACCCCGTGTCTCTGGATGCTACCGACGCCGGCGCGCTGCGTGCGCAACTGCGCCGGCAACCGGTCGACGCGGTGGTCTCGAGCCTGCCCTATCACTGCAATCCGATCGTCGGCGCCGCCGCGCGCGAGGCCGGTGTGCATTACTTCGACCTGACCGAAGACGTTGAAGTTACGCGACGCGTCAGTGCGCTGGCGCGCGAGGCGCCACAGGCGTTCGTCCCGCAATGCGGGCTGGCTCCGGGCTTCATCAGCATTGCCGGCGGCGAGCTGATCCGTCATTTCGACAGTTTGCGCAGCGTACGGCTGCGCGTCGGCGCGCTGCCGCAGCACCCGCACAACGTGCTGAAGTATTCCCTGACCTGGTCCACCGAAGGCCTGATCAACGAATACGGCAACCCCTGCGAAGCCATGGCCGATGGCCGCCTGGTCGAGATCCGGCCGCTCGAGGGCCTGGAAGAGATCGAAATCGACGGCACCTTATACGAAGCATTCAATACGTCCGGCGGCCTGGGCTCGCTGGCGCAGACCTGCGGCGCGCGCTGCGAAAGCATGGACTACAAAACCATTCGCTATCCCGGGCACTGCGCGCAGATGCGTCTGCTCATGAACGATCTGAAACTCAATCAGGATCGCGCCACGCTCAAACGCATCCTGGAAAATGCCGTGCCGCAGACCCTCCAGGACGTGGTGATCGTCTATGCCGCAGTCACCGGCCAGCAGAACGGTGAGCTGCGTGAGGAAAATTACGTCAGTAAGATCTATCCGCAGATGATTGCCGGCCGTCTGTGGTCCGCCATCCAGGTCACTACCGCTTCGGGTGTGTGCGCGGTATTGGATCTGGTTCTGACCCACCCGGATCAGCACCACGGACTGGTGACCCAGGAATCCTTTCGCCTGCCCGATATTCTCGCCAACCGCTTCGGTCGCAATCTGGCCTCCGGCAGCAGCAAGGATATTTCCGGCGACGTGGTTCTGAGCGGGGCGCCGGGCAGCCAGCGGGCGCTACGAGCCTGAGCGTCACGGTGATGGACAGCACCGCACTGCTGGCGCATTTCGAGCTGCCCCTGGCCGGAACGGCCGATGGCCTCGAGTCCTTCAGTCCCGCGGACGGCAGCCTGATCGCCCGCGTCAGCGTGCATGACGAGGCCGACTACGAGGCCGTGCTCACGCGCGCGCAGGCGGCCGCGCGCAGCTGGTCCGAGCAGCCGGCGCCGGCGCGCGGACAGCTGGTGCGTCACCTCGCTGACGAACTGCGGCAGCACAAGCAGCAGCTCGCGGAACTGGTGGCGCTCGAGAACGGCAAGATCATGGCCGAGGCGCTGGGCGAAGTGCAGGAAATGATCGACATGGCCGACTTCGCGGTCGGACAGTCGCGCATGCTCTACGGTCGCACCATGCATTCGGAACGCGCGCAGCACCGCATGTACGAGCAATGGCATCCGCTGGGCGTGGTGGGCATCATCAGCGCCTTCAACTTTCCAGTGGCGGTGTGGTCGTGGAACGCGCTGCTGGCGGCGATCTGTGGCAATGCCAGCGTCTGGAAACCATCGCCCAAAACGCCGCTGTGCGCGCTCGCGGTGCAGCGGCTGTGCCAGCGGGTGCTCGAGCGTCACCAGGCACCGCCGATATTTCAGCTGCTGCTCGATCAGGGCGGTGAACTCGGCCAGAAGCTGGTGAGCGATGCGCGGGTGGCGCTGCTGTCCTTCACCGGTTCGACCCAGGTCGGCCGGCAAATCGGACAGGCGGTAGCGGCGCGACTGGGCAAATCGCTGTTAGAGCTGGGTGGCAACAACGCCATCATCGTCGATGACAGCGCCGACCTGGATATGGCGGCGCGGGCGATCGTCTTCGGCGCACTCGGCACTGCCGGACAACGCTGCACCACCACGCGGCGCATACTCGTGCATCGCGCGCGCCTGGAGGAACTGCAGCGGCGCCTGGTCAATGCCTACCGGCAGATGCCGATCGGCGATCCGCGCGATCCCAATACCCTGGTCGGGCCACTGATCGATGCAGCGGCGGTGCGCAACTTCGAACGCGCGATAGCGGCCGCGCGCACTGCCGGTGGCCAGCTGCTGGTGGGCGGCAAGGTGTTGCCACGGCCGGGACACTATGTCGAGCCGGCGATTGTGCTGGCGGACAACCATTGGGACATTGTCCAGCACGAGACCTTCGCCCCAATCCTGTATCTCATCCCGATCGACTCGCTGGAACAGGGCATAGCACTGCAGAACCGGTCCGCCTACGGATTGTCGTCAAGCCTGTTCACGCGCCGACTGGATGCCGCCGAGCTGTATTTGAGTCATGTCGGCAGCGACTGCGGAATTGCCAACATCAATATCGGCACCTCGGGCGCGGAGATCGGCGGCGCCTTTGGCGGCGAGAAGGATACGGGCGGCGGACGCGAGGCCGGCTCCGATGCCTGGAAGGCCTACATGCGCCGACAAACCAGCACCATCAACTGGAGCTCGGCGCTGCCGTTGGCGCAAGGAATCGAATTCGATATCGCCCCTTGAATCCGCTACCGTCCGGGCAACTGCAGCTCGACGCGCGCTCCGCCCAGCGTGGGGGAGGCATCGATGAACAGCTTGCCGCCATACAGTGCCACCGTTTCACGCACCATCGACAGTCCCAGGCCGTGCCCCGGCACGTGCTCGTCGGCGCGCACGCCACGCTCGATGACGCGCGCACGGTCCGGCGTGGCGATGCCGACACCGTCATCGTCGACCACGATCGACAATCGGCGTGACACCGCTCGCGTGCCATCCAGCTGCGCTGTGATCACGATGCGCGAACGGCACCATTTACAGGCGTTATCCACCAGATTGCCCAGTAACTCCAGAATATCGCCGCTATCGCCGAGAAACCCGAGCAGCGCCGGCACGTCCAGCTCGATACGCAGATCCTTATTCGCATGCACCTTGAGCATGGCGGCGCGCAGATCGGTCAACAACGGCAGCAGCAATACGCTCGCCTGGCCCAGGGTAGCCCCGCCGCCCGCCGCGGCGCGCTTGAGCTGGTGCTCGACGATCTGCGCCATGCGGTCGATCTCCAGCTGAATGGTCGCCTGCTGTGCCGCGGGCGAGTCCACGGTTCCGAGACTGGCGCGGATCACCGCCAGCGGAGTCTTGAGGCTGTGCGCGAGATTGCCGAGCGTATCGCGATAGCGGGCGATGCGATTGCGCTCGGATTCAAGCAGCGCGTTCAGTCCCTTGGCGACGCCGGCAAGTTCACGCGGATAGTCGGCGCCGAGTGACTGAGCGGCCCCTGCCTCCACTGCGCCGATCTCGTGCTCCAGGCGCCGCACCGGCGCCAGTGCGCGCCGCATCATCCAGGCCATGGTCGCCAATAGCAGCAGCACCAGCCCGCCGAACCATCCGGCCATCTGCTGCCGGAACCGCCATAGCTGCCGGCGCTGCGGCTCGGTGCTGTCGGCCGCGGTAAACACCAGATTCTTGGACTCGCCGGGCGCGTAAATCCATTCCAAGCCGCGGCTGAGTTGTGCGACCTGGCTGCCGTCGTGCGCGCGTTCATAAGCGAAATCTTCACTGCCTACCGGCAGGCGCAGGCCCAGTTGCAGCCCGGTTCCAGTCAGCGACGGAGAACTCCACAGCAACCTGCCATCCTGATCACGCACCGCGGCATATACACCGGATCCGGGCACGTCGAGCCTGGATTCGGGATCGAGCAGGTTTACTTCCAGGGCGCCATCGCGATTCATATCTACCGCGGTGACCAGGCCGACCACTTGTTCTGCGAGCAGCTCGCGCAGCGAGGCATTGTTGAGCTCGCGAAACACGCCATCCAGCACCACCACGGTCAGGGCAAAAAACAGCACCAGCGGTATCGCCACCGCGAACAGCAGGCGGCGACTGACGGACGGCGGCGAACGCGGCATCACTGGGTGGCGTTGCCCGATGCGCCCTGGCGCGGCAGGCTCAGACGATAGCCTCGCCCGCGCAGGGTCTCGATCGGCCGCAGATCATCGGCCGGATCGAGTTTGCGCCGCAGTCGGCCTACCAGGACCTCGACCACGTTGCTGTCGCGATCGAAGTCCTGCGCATATAGCCGTTCGGTGAGTTCGGTCTTCGAGATCACTTCCCCGGCGCGCAACATGAGGTGCTCGAGAATCCGGTATTCAAAGCTGGTGAGTTCCACCGCGGCGCCGCGCACCAGCACGGTCTGCGCGCGCGTATCGAGCTCTATGGGTCCACAAACCAGACTGGCGCTGGCCCAGCCGCCGGCGCGCCGCAGCAACGCAGCCAGCCGCGCCTGCACCTCGGCCACGTGGAATGGCTTGACCACATAATCATCGGCCCCGGCGCTGAGCCCCTCTACCTTGTCCTGCCAGCGATCGCGCGCGGTCAGAATCAGTACGCCGTAGCTCTTGCCGCGCGCGCGCAACTGCCGGATGAGATCCAGCCCTGAGAGTTTGGGTAGCCCCAGATCGATGATGGCGACATCGATGGGATATTCGCTGCCGGCATACAGTCCCTCTTCGCCGTCAGCGGCCACGTCCACGGTGTGACCGGCTGCCGTCAGATCGGCCTGCAGCGCTTCGCGCAGTGCCGCCTCGTCCTCGACCACCAGCACTCTCATGGCGCCTTTTCGGGCACTTCGGCGCCGGTGCGCGCATCCAGGCGCACCGTCCAGACTTTGCCGTCGGGGGACAGCAGCAGGAACACGTACAGATGCTGGCTGCCGGCTTGCGTGCTGGAAACCCGCACCACGCGCGCGGCGTAGCGTTTCTGTAGCAGGGCCGCCGCCTGCGTGGGTGACAGCTCGCCGGCGACGGTGTCGGCCGCCCGGGCCGAATCGGCCGGGTGCGAGGCCCACAGCATCAGCGCCAGGATCAACACCCGGCTGGTCCGCAGGAGCCGCTGCGTCCGTTGCATTGTCCGGCCGTCCCTCGCACAAATCCGCCTGATAATGTAGCCACTCATGACAGCCTGGGGTGAATTCTCTGAACGCAGGCTGAACTGCGGCTATGGCTGATCCACGTGGCCCTTGGCCTCACGCCAGAGCGCCTCCCACTGCAGCGCCGTCAACTGCGATAGCACCCGTCCGCTCCGGCTGGCTTCGGCTTCCATCAGTTCGAATCGCTGCTCGAACTTCAGCATCGCCGAGCGCAGGGCGGCTTCCGCATCGATCTCCAGATGACGCGCCCAGTTGGCGATCGTGAACAGCAGATCGCCAAGCTCTTCCGTCACCTGCGCGCGCTGACCCAACGCCAGCGCCGCATCGATCTCGGCCAGTTCCTCATCGACTTTAGCGCGCACTCCTTCGGGACTGTCCCAGTCGAATCCGACGCGGCGCGCCCGGCGGCCGAGCTTGGCGGCGCGCGCCAGGGCCGGCAGCGCGCGCGGCACGTCGGCCAATGTGCCCGCCGCCCCCTGCTGCGCCCGCTCGCTCGCCTTCTGCGCTTCCCAGCTCACGTGCAGCTGCGGCACGTCGAGCGTTTGGCGCTGGGCGAACACGTGCGGATGGCGCCGCACGAGTTTGTCGCGTATCCCCTGCGTGACCGCGGCAAAATCGAAGCGGCCGAGTTCCTCGGCCATGCGGGCGTGAAAGACCACCTGGAATAACAGATCACCGAGCTCATCGCGCAGCCGCGTGAAATCGCCGCGTGCGATGGCGTCGGCCACTTCGTAGGCTTCCTCGATGGTGAACGGCGCAATGGTGGCGAAATTCTGTTCGCGATCCCACGGACAGCCCGCCTCGGGATCGCGCAGGGTGCGCATCAGCGCCAACAGCGCATCAATCTCCTCCGCAGCACGGCTCACGCGTCTTCCCCAGTCAGAATTTGACGCAGGTTGACCAGCATGCCGGCGGTTGCACCCCAGATGTTGTGCTCACCGAACGGCAGCTCCCATATCTCGAAATCCAGGCCGCGCAGCCGTCCGGGCCGGGAGCGATAGTTGCCGGCGCTCAGGGCGAATGCCAGCGGCAACTCGAAAACACCGGCGACCTCGGTGGCGTCGGTGACCAGCGCGAATCCCGGCTGCAGCAGCGCCACCAGCGGCGTGATGCGATAGCCGCTGCGCACGATCTGATCGGACAGAAATCCGATCGGCTCTATCAGCGCTGCGGAAATGCCGATCTCCTCCTGCGTTTCGCGCAGGGCCGCCGCGGTCAGGTCCCGATCCCGCGGTTCGGCCCGCCCGCCGGGAAAGCTGATCTGTCCCGCGTGCGAACGCAAATGGCTCGCGCGCACGGTCAACAGCAGTGTCGGGGACGCGGGATGCAGAATGATCGGCACCAGCACCGCCGCCGCGGTCAGCGCCGAGGCTTCGACGTCGGGTAGCGCTGCCGGCCGGATGCCGATGCGGCAGTGCTCGAGGCGATGATCGGGTAGCGGCGCCAGGCGCTTGCGCAGGCGTGCGCCCCAGTCGCGCGGCAGCGCAGGCGGCGTCGACGGCGCGGTTGCCCTCATCGCTCTACCCCTCAACTCCCGGCGCCGCCGCCGCCCTTGAGTCCGCCGCGCGTGAGCTCGGCCGGATTCAGCAGCACATCGAGCTGTTCGCGCGGCAAACCGGTCTCGCGTGCCGCCACCTCGCGAATGGGCCGGCCCTCGGCGTAGGCTTTCTTGGCGATCGCAGCGCCCTTCTCATAGCCGATGACCGGATTGAGCGCCGTGACCAGTATGGGATTGCGCTCCAGTGCTTCCGCCAGGCGCTCGCGATTGACTTCGAACCCTGCGATTGCGCCATCCGCCAGCAGGCGCGCGACGTTGGCCAGCAGACGGATGCTCTCCAGCAAGTCATAGGCGATCAGCGGCAGCATGACATTGAGCTGGAAGTTACCCGACTGCCCGGCAATGGTGATGGCGGCATCGTGGCCGATTACCTGCGCCGCGACCATGGCCGTGGCTTCGGGAATGACCGGATTCACCTTGCCCGGCATGATGCTGCTGCCCGGCTGCAGGGCCGGCAATGCGATCTCACCGAGCCCCGCCAGCGGGCCGCTGTTCATCCAGCGCAGATCATTGGCAATCTTCATCAGGCTCACGGCCACGACCTTGAGTTGCCCGGACAGCTCGACCGCCGTGTCCTGCGACGACAGCGACTCGAAGTAGTTGTCGCTGCTCTCGAAGGCTATGCCGGTCAACGCCGAGAGCTCGCGGCAGAAGGCGGCGGCAAAACCTGGATGGGCATTGATTCCGGTACCGACCGCCGTGCCGCCTTGCGCCAGGCGCAAAAGCCGCGGCTCCACGCCGCGCAGTCGTGCGCTGCCCTGTTCGATCTGCGTGCGCCAACCGGACAGCTCCTGCGCGACGGTCACGGGCATCGCATCCATCAGATGGGTACGGCCGGTCTTCACCACCGCGGCCAACTCCTGCTCGCGCCGGGCAATCACCCGCGCCAGGTGTTGCAACGACGGTAGCAACTGCTCGCGCAGCAGCAATGCCGCGCTGACATGGATCGCCGTCGGAATGACGTCATTGCTGCTCTGCCCCATGTTGACATGATCGTTGGGATGCACCGCCGGGCCGCCACGCGCTGCCAGGTGCGCGATCACTTCATTGGCGTTCATGTTGCTGCTGGTGCCCGAGCCGGTCTGAAACACGTCGATGGGAAACTGCGCATCGTGTTCCCCGGCCGCCACCTCGCGCGCGGCCTGCTCAATGGCAACGGCAAACTCAGGCGTGAGTAACCCAAGGCGGGCATTGGCGGCGGCGCCCGCCTGTTTGATCAGCGCCAGCGCACGGATGAAGCCACGCGGCAGAGTCAGTCCGCTGATGGGAAAGTTCTCCACTGCACGCTGCGTCTGCGCGCCCCAGAGCGCGTCGGCCGGCACCTGCAGTTCGCCCATGCTGTCGCGTTCGATACGAAACGATGGCGGGTTCATGCGTCGTTCACCCAATGCGTTATGATGATTAGTCTAGCATTTCGACCATACGCCGCGATTCCATGGAAGCCTTCGCCCTGAATGCGCTCTCGCCCGTCGATGGCCGGTACGCGGCCGCGGTCGCGCCGCTGCGCGAGTACTTCTCCGAGGCGGCGCTGATTCGCGAGCGCATTCGCATCGAGGCGCTCTGGTTTCTGTGCTTGACCGAGGCGCCGGCGCCGTTGCTGCGCGCACCGGTGTCCGCGGCGGTGCGCGCGTGCGCGGCGGAGTTGGCGCGTGAACCCGCGCCCGAGGCTCCGGCTAAGGTCAAGGACATCGAGCGGCGCATCAATCACGACGTCAAGGCGGTGGAATACTTCGTGCGCGAGGCGCTCACCGCCGCTGGCGCCGACGCCGCGGCCCTGGAACTGGTGCATTTTGGCTGTACCTCCGAGGACATCAACAATCTCAGCTATGCGCGGCTGTTGCGCGCTGCCCGTACAGAGGTGCTGCTACCCGAGCTGCGCTCGCTGGGCGCCGCGCTGCGGGCTCTGGCCGAGCAGTACGCCGATTTGCCGATGCTGGCGCGCACGCACGGTCAAAGCGCCAGCCCCACCACTTTCGGCAAGGAAATGGCAAACGTCGGCGCACGCCTGGCGCGCGCGCAGCTGCGGCTGGAAGCGGTGGCGATTCTTGCCAAGTGGAACGGTGCGGTCGGAAATTTCAATGCCCACCACGGCGCGCGGCCTGATCTCGACTGGCCGCAGATCAGTGAGCAATTCATCGCCTCGCAGCAGCTGGTGTGCAATCCGTACACCACGCAGATCGAGCCGCACGACTGGATCGCCGAGTACTGCGATGCCTGCGCCGCGCTCAACGTGATCCTGATCGATCTGTGCCGCGATGTGTGGGGCTACGTCAGCCTGGGTTATCTGCGCCAGCGCCCGGCGGCGTCGGAAGTGGGCTCCTCGACCATGCCGCACAAGATCAATCCCATCGACTTCGAGAATGCCGAGGGCAACTTCGGCATGGCCAATGCCATGCTGCGCTTCTTCGCGGAAAAATTGCCCATCTCCCGCTGGCAGCGTGATCTCACCGATTCCACGGTGCTGCGCAATCTCGGCGTGGCGCTCGGCCACAGCCTGATCGGCTGGAAAGCCTTGCAACGCGGACTCACCAAGCTCACGCCCGATGGTGAGCGCATGGCGGCGGATCTCGAGGGCGCCTATGAAGTCCTCGCCGAGGCCATCCAGAGCGTGCTGCGCGTCGCCGGCGTTGCCGATGGCTACGAGCGTCTCAAAGATTTCACGCGCGGACAGCGCATCGATGCCGCCAGCATGGCGCAATTTGTGGCGACGCTTCCGCTCGCGGACTCGGAGCGGCGCCGGTTGAGCGCCTTGCGACCCGCAGATTATGTCGGATTGGCCGCGCAACTGGCGCATCGCTTCGCCGCAGAAGGCCAGATCCGTTAGTCGGTCACACAGCCGATCCCACGAAACGTGAACCGGTTGGCGCTGCGCCGGCGCTGGCTGTCTCTACCATCCCCCTGCGAGCAACTTTCGCGACGCGGGCAATGGCGTGACCACATCGAAGGACGAGCGTGCGACCACTTCAGCACGTCTGGCGAGCTTCGGGCTCGAAGACGGGCCGTTGATCGCTGCCGTGCTCGAGCAGCGTCTGCCGCCACCGGACACGCTGCACGTATTGAGCACCTTGGACGAGGTGCGCACGGCCACCGAGACCGTGGCCGCCAGCGGCCAACGCCTGATCTCGATCATGACTTCGGACCTCGAACCGGAGATCTACGACCAGGCCGCCTTTCTCGAGATCATCAAGCGCTTCGTGCTCGGGCGCAGCTTCGCCAAAGTCCGCGTACTGCTGCGCGACCAGGCGCGCATGGGTAACGGCGCCAACCGCTTCGTCGCCATGGCGCATCGACTCACCAGTTATCTGGAGATCCGCGTGCGCGCGGCTCAGTACCGCGAACTCACCGCCGCCTACTGCATCGCCGATGACAAGGCTATTGTCTACCGGCTGCGCGCCGATCGTGCGGAAGGCATTGCCGGCCTGAACAACCCGCCGATCGCTCGCCAGTATCTGCAGGAATTCGACGCCATCTGGCAAGCCAGCGCCACCGAAGAGCGAGAGGTTCGGATCGCCCGACGCTGATCTCGCGCCGGCCCGGCGCCGCAGGGTATCCTGCCGTCATGGTCTGGAAACCCGACGTCACGGTGGCCGCGGTGATCGAACGCGACGCCCGATTCCTGCTGGTCGAGGAGCGCATTCGCGGACAACTGGTATTCAACCAGCCCGCCGGGCACCTCGAGGACGGCGAATCCCTGCTGCAGGCGGTGCGCCGCGAAGCACTCGAGGAAACCGCCTGGGTGTTCACGCCGCAGTGGCTGCTGGGCATGTATCTGTGGCGCAGTCCGCGCGGACACTCCACCCTGCGCTTTACCTTCAGCGGCACCATTGACGATTTCGATCCCGGCCGCACGCTCGATCCACCAATCGTCGCCACTCACTGGTTCACGCGCGATGAGATCCTCGCGCGCCGCCGCAGCCTGCGCACGCCGCTGGTACTGCGTTGCATCGACGATTACCAGCGAGGCGTGCGCCTGCCGCTGATGGCCCTGTCGTCGCTGGATGCGCACGCGTCATGAACGCCCAAAAGCCAGGATCGCATCAGGTGCGGGTCATCGTCGGTCTGTCCGGCGGTGTCGACTCCGCGGTCGCCGCGCTGCGGCTGCGCGATGCCGGTTACGAGGTCCAGGGCCTCTACATGCAGAACTGGGACGCGGAAGACGACTATTGCACCAGCGCCCAGGACTATCAGGATGCGCGGCAGGTGGCCGGTGATCTGGGCATCGTCCTGCATCGTGTGAACTTCGCGCGCGAATATCGCACCCAGGTGTTTGACCTCGCGCTGGCGGAATATCGCTCCGGCCGCACGCCCAACCCCGACGTGCTGTGCAACCGGCGCATCAAGTTCGGCCTGTGCCAGCGCTACGCCGCGCGCCTGGGCGCGCAGCTGTTCGCCACCGGCCACTTCGCGCGCCAAATCGATGCGCCCGACGGGCCGGCGTTGTACCAGGCATACGATACCGCCAAGGACCAGACTTATTTTCTGCACGCGGTGGAGCGCGCGTGCCTGACACGGGTGCTGTTTCCCCTGGGCGAGCTGAGCAAGCAGGAAGTGCGCGCGCACGCATGCCGTGCGGGGCTGGCGGTGCACGACAAGCCCGACAGCACCGGCATCTGCTTCATCGGTGAGCGGCCGTTCGCGCAATTCCTTGCCGGCTTCATCGAGCCGCGGCCGGGCCCGATCAAGACCCTCGACGGCCGGGTGCTCGGGCAGCACCGCGGCCTGGCGTTCTACACTCTCGGCCAGCGAGCGGGCCTGGCGATCGGCGGCGCGCGCGGCTGCGCCGAAGAGCCGTGGTACGTTGCGCGCAAGGACCAGGCCAGCAACTGCCTGATCGTTCTGCAGCGGCACGAACAGCAGCGCCTGGATGCCGTGGCACTCAGCACCGGGCCCCTCAACTGGCTGTGCGCGCCACCCGCGGGCCGCATTTCGGTGGGCGTCAAGCTGCGCCATCGTCAGGCCGAGCAGTCCGCCAGCATGCAGGTGCTCGAGGACGGCACCGCTTGCATCGATTTCGAACAGCCGCAGCGCGCGGCGACCCCCGGGCAATTTGCGGTCATCTACCAGCACGGCCGTTGTCTGGGCGGTGGCACGATCGAGCATGTGCGCCTCACCGGCGAAGCCCGATATAATCCGGCGGCATAACGGAGGATGAATGTCAGATAGTTTCAAGACGCGCACCAGCCTGCAGTCCGGCGCCATGTCGTACGAGATCCGCAGCCTGCCGGCACTGGGCGCCGACAAGGTGGCGCGCCTGCCGTATTCGCTCAAGATCCTGCTGGAGAATCTGCTGCGCTTCGAGGATGGCACCAACGTCACGCGCGCCGATATCGAGGCGCTGCTCAATTGGAATCCTGCCGCCAAACCCTCCTACGAGATTTCATTCACCCCGGCGCGCGTGATCATGCAGGATTTCACCGGCGTACCGGCGGTGGTCGACCTGGCCGCCATGCGCGAAGCCATGATCCGCCTCGGTGGTAATCCCGACGAGATCAATCCGCTGGCTCCCGCCGAACTGGTGATCGATCATTCGGTGCAGGTGGACAGCTACGGCAGCGCGCATTCGCTGGCCGATAACAACCGCATCGAATTCGAGCGTAACGGCGAGCGCTATGCCTTCCTGCGCTGGGGTCAGTCCGCGTTCCGCAATTTCAAGGTCGTGCCGCCCAACACCGGTATCGTGCATCAGGTGAACCTCGAGTACCTGGGCCGTGTGGTATTCGATCACGTCTCCGGAGCCACTCATCAGGCCTATCCCGACACCCTGGTGGGCACCGATTCGCATACCACCATGATCAACGGGCTCGGTGTGCTCGGCTGGGGCGTCGGCGGCATCGAAGCCGAGGCGGCGATGCTTGGCCAGCCCGTGACCATGCTGATTCCGCAGGTGGTCGGATTCAAACTCAATGGCAGCCTCAAGCCGGGCGCCACCGCCACCGATCTGGTGCTGACGGTGACCGAGATGCTGCGCAAGAAGGGCGTGGTCGATAAATTCGTGGAGTTCTTTGGCGATGGTCTGGCCAATGTGCCGCTGGCCGACCGCGCCACCATCGGCAACATGTCGCCGGAGTTCGGCAGCACCTGCGCCATCTTCCCCATTGATGAGGAGACGCTGCGCTATCTCAAGCTCTCCGGCCGCGCCGCGGCGCAGATCCAGTTGGTCGAGGACTACGCGCGGGCCCAGGGGTTGTGGCGAGCGAACGGCGCTGCTCCGGCCCAGTATAGCGACGTGCTCGAACTCGATCTGGCGACGGTGGAGCCGAGTCTCGCCGGTCCCAGCCGGCCGCAGGATCGCGTGCCGCTGCGCCTGGCCAAGAGCATTTATGAGAGTCACCACGCGCGCATGGCGGCGGAACGCTCGCGCCACAATCCGGCGGCCGCCGGTCACGCCGCTGTGAATCTCGATGGCCAATCGTTTGAATTGCGCGACGGCGCGGTGCTGATCGCCGCGATCACCAGCTGTACCAACACCTCCAATCCGTATGTACTGATGGCGGCCGGTCTGCTGGCGCGCAACGCCCACCGGCTCGGCCTGAGCGCCCAGCCGTGGGTAAAAACCAGTCTCGCGCCGGGCTCGCGCGTGGTGACGGATTACCTGCAAAAGGCCGGGCTGCTCGATGAACTCGCCAGCGTCGGCTTCAATCTGGTGGGCTACGGCTGCACCACCTGCATCGGCAATTCCGGTCCGCTCAAGAGCGAGATCTCGGCGGCGGTCAAGGCGAGTGACCTGATCGGCTGTTCAGTGCTTTCGGGCAACCGAAATTTTGACGGCCGCGTGCATCCTGAAATCAAAATGAATTTTCTCGCTTCCCCGCCCCTGGTGGTGGCCTATGCGCTCGCGGGTTCCATGGATGTTGACCTGAATACCGCGCCGCTCGGTACCAGCAGCGCCGGCGCGCCGGTGTACCTGCGCGATCTCTGGCCCACGCCCGTTGAAGTCGCCGACACCGTTGAGCGCAACATCAATTCCGAGATGTTCCGGCGCAGCTATGCCAGCGTGTTCACCGGTGACGAACGCTGGCGGAGCATCGCGGTGCCGGCCGGCAACATCTATGCCTGGGATGCCAGCTCCACCTACGTCAAAAATCCGCCCTATTTCGACGGCATGACCATGCAGCCGGCCGCCGTGGGCGCGATCGTCGGCGCGCGCGTGCTGGCCTTGCTCGGCGATTCCGTCACCACCGATCACATCTCGCCGGCCGGCAATATCGCCCGCAGCAGCCCGGCCGCGCGCTATCTGCTCGAACAGAACGTTCAGCCGGCGGATTTCAATCAGTATGGCGCGCGCCGCGGCAACCACGAGGTGATGATGCGCGGCACCTTCGCCAACATCCGCTTGCGCAATCTGCTGCTGCCCGGCACCGAAGGCGGCCAGACGTTGTATCTGCCCACCGGCGAATCCATGAGCATCTTTGATGCCGCCATGCTGTACAAGGCCGAGCACATTCCGCTGATCATCATCGCCGGCAAGGAATACGGCACCGGCTCCTCGCGCGACTGGGCCGCCAAGGGCACCATGCTGCTGGGCGTGCGAGCCGTGATCGCGCAGAGCTACGAACGCATCCACCGCTCCAATCTGATCGGCATGGGTGTGCTGCCGTTGCAGTTCAGCGACGGCCAGAGTGCCGGGTCGCTGGGACTCACCGGCCATGAACGCTACGAGATTTCCGGCTTCAACGCCGGCAGCGGCCCGGCGACAGTGGTGGCGACGGCTGCCGATGGCAGCTCGATCCGGTTCGAGGCGCGCGTGCGCATCGATACGCCCAAGGAGCGCGAGTACTTCCGGCACGGCGGCATACTGCAGTACGTGTTGCGCCAGTTGGCCGGCCAGTCTCGTGCCGCCTGAGACGGCGGGCGGCGGCGGACTGGCAGTATTTGACCTCGACGGCACTATCACCCGCCACGACACGCTGGTCGGATTCGTACTCACCTGCCTGTGGCGCCGGCCCTGGCGGCTGCCGCGACTGTTGCTGGTGCCGCCGCTGGCACTGCATTACCTAATCCATGGCGATCGCGGCCGCCTCAAGGGCGCATTGATCCGGGCCACGCTCGGTGGTCTGACCACCGGGGAACTCGCGCAGTGCGCCGAACGATTCGTGCCGCGAGTACTGCGTGACGACACCTTCCCGGCAGCATTGCAAGCCATCGCCGCACACCGCCTGCAGGGCGACCGGCTGCTGTTGATGTCCGCCAGCGTCGATCTATACGTGCCGCTGATCGCGCGCGCACTGGGGTTCGAGCGCGACATCTGCACGCGGGTACGCTGGCGCAGCGACGGGCATCTCGACGGCCGCCTGGCGACAGCCAATTGCCGCGGTGAGGAAAAGAAACGCTGCCTGCAGGCGCTGATCGCGCGCCAGGCACCACAACGTATCTACGCCTATGGCAACAGCGGCGCCGACCTGCCGCATCTGGCCCTGGCGCAATATGCCTACCTGGTCAATCCGGGTGCGCGACTGCGGCGCGCGGCCGGGCCCGGCATTCAAGTGCTGCGCTGGTCACATTGACGTGCGCATTTCCCACAATTCAGGAAACAGCCTGAGCTGCAGCGCCTTGGCCAGATAGCTCACGCCCGCGGTGCCGCCGGTGCCTGGTTTGTAGCCGATGATGCGTTCCACGGTCTTCATATGCTGGAAGCGCCAGAGCTGAAAGCGGTGATCGAGATCGACCAGCCGTTCAGCAAGTTCATACAGATCCCAGTCCTTGGCGGCATTGTGGTACACCGCCAGCCATGCGGCGGTGACCGGCTTGGAGGGCACATAGGGCTGGGTGAAATCACGGGCCAGCGCCGCCGCCGGTACACCGTAACCGCGCTGCGACAGCAGGCGCAGCACTTCGTCATACAAACTCGGCGCCGCCAGCGCCCGCTGCAGCAGCTGGTAGTCGGCATCGTTGCGCCGGTGCACTTCGATAATTTCCGGATGCTTGTTGCCCAGCATGAACTCGAGCTGCCGATATTGAATCGACTGAAAACCCGACGAGCGCCCCAGCAGATTACGGAACGAGGAATAGTCCGCGGGCGTCATGGTCGACAGCACTTCCCAAACTGCCAGCAACTGCGCCTGCACGCGCCCGATGCGGTCCAGTATCTTGAAGGAAGGGCCGAGCTGATCGCGCCGCACGCACTCGATCACGCCCTGGATTTCATGCAGCAGCAGCCGCATCCAGAGCTCGGATACCTGGTGGACGATGATGAACAGCATCTCATCGTGTTCGCCGGACAGCAGCTTCTGCGCATCCAGCAGTCGGTCGAGCCGCAGATACTCGCTGTAGGACAGCGAGTCACCCAGGTCCCAGTGCACCCTTTCGTCCGACAGGTCAACCTGGGTCGAAGTGTCGGTCACCGGAAGATCCACGACGGCACGCGTCGCCAACCCTGCAGCAGTTCGCGATCGAGCGCTTTCCAGTCCGGTTCCTGGCGCGCCACATCGGCCCAGAACTGCGCCGAATGATTCATGTGCCGCAGGTGCGCTAGCTCATGAACCATCAGATAACGCAGCACCTCGGGTGTTTGAAACAGCAGGCAGAGATTCAGGCTGATGGTGCCGCGGCGCGAGCAACTGCCCCAGCGCGTGCGCTGGCAGCGCACCTGCAGCCGTCCCGGCTCCACTCCCATGCGCGCGCCAAGCATTCGCAGCGGCGCATCAAAGCGCCGATGGGCATGTTGCGCCAGCCATGTCAGCAGCGCGCGCCGCAATTGTCCGTGATCCGACATTGCGCCGCGCACCTGCAGTTCCTGGGTCATGCGTTCGCTCACGCGCACCCGTCCGGTGCCCTCGCTGCTGTTCACGCGCCACTGCTCGCCCACGGCGGTCAGGCTCAGGAATGCGGGCGGCAGCGGCCATTGCAGCGGCGGCGCCGAGCGGCGCCGCTGGCGTTCAATCCACTCCCGATGTTCGCTGACAAAGGCGCTCACCCGTTGCGGCGAAGTGCGCGGCGGCACCACGATCTCGACGCCGCCGTGGCGAAACACCCGCACGCTGAGCCGCCGCGCGCGCGCGCTCTGTCGCACTGACCAGCTTTGTTCATCGCGCTCGATGTCCCAAAGCGACAGTTGCTGCAGATTGTGCTCCGCGTCCGACATGTGAGGCCATCATATCAGGCATCGTCGCTTGGCATTACAGTAGGCGCATGCAGTGGATAGACATCGGCGTCAACCTGACGCACGACAGCTTCAATGCCGATCGCGATGCAGTGATCGCGCGTGCGCGCGCCGCCGGAGTGGTACAGATGTTGGTCACCGGTGCCGATGTGGCGAGCAGCGAGGCCGCGCTGCAGCTCGCGCGCCTGCACCCACAAGTGCTGTTTGCGACCGCCGGCGTGCATCCTCATCACGCCTCGCACTTGCGGGCCGAAGATCTGCCGGCATTGCGCGCGCTGCTGTCGCAGCCCGAAGTGCTCGCGGCCGGTGAATGCGGTCTGGACTACCACCGCAATTATTCGCCGCGCGAGGCGCAGCTACGCGCCTTCGAATGGCAACTGCAGCTGGCGGCTGAATGCGGCAAGCCGCTGTTTCTGCACCAGCGCGATGCTCACGCCGACTTTGTGGCGCTGCTGCGGCAGTACCGCGCGACGCTGACCGGCGGGGTTGCGCATTGCTTCACCGGCACCGCCGTTGAACTGGACGCCTACCTGGAACTGGGTCTGTCGATCGGCATCACCGGCTGGTTCTGCGACGAGCGCCGCGGTGCGCACCTCGCGCAGCTGGTGGCGGGCATTCCCGCTCAGCGGCTGCTGCTGGAAAGCGATGCGCCATACCTGCTGCCCAGGGATCTGCGGCCGCGGCCCAAGTCGCGTCGCAACGAGCCCATGTATCTGCCGCATGTGGGCGCCGCGGTGGCGAAGGCACGCTCGGAAAGTGCCGAACAATGCGCGGCGCACACCAGTGCGCACGCACGCGCGCTGTTTCAGATGGCGGCCTTGGGTGCGGCCAGCTGACTCGGCGCTACCGATTTCCTGATCGCGGACCAGCCCGGCATCCAGCGCTCCAGCACGGTGCGCATAGTCTCGCGGTCCGAAACCGGGAACACCGACGGCAGTGAGTCGAGCATGAGCGTATGACGCGGCAGGCCCTTGGGAAAGTGCCCGCGGCCGGTAAACACGATGCGTCCGTCCACCGGCAGTCCCTGCGCCAGCGCCCGCACCGCGGCGATGCGATCGTACAGACCGGTCTGAGGATTGACGAAAGTGAAGCGCTGGGCGCGATGCATGACGGTCCAGGCGCTCATTTGATCGCCGCCGAAGATATTGCCGTCGATATCGCGCAGGTCAATCACCACCACGCCGCGCGCGGTCAGCAGCAGAAAGTCCACGTGCAGCGAATTGCCCTGGCCGTCCGGAACCAGCACGTCGCGCATGTGATCGAATCCGCAGCTGGTCACGGCAAAGGTGCGTGCCAGGCGCATACGGCGGCGCTGATCCCAGCGCCAGAGATAGAACAGGCCGGCGAGCACCGCCGCCACCGCCAGCACCAGCGCCACCAGTCCCAGGTCGATGTTAGGCAATGGCTCCATTTACAGTGCGCGCCTCAGCGCCTCGATGTTGGGGTCGATCTCGGTGCTGCTCGAGGGGCGCTCGAACAAGCGGGCGAGATTTTCCGGCATTGGCACGCTCTCGCCAATCAGCGGAGCGATGATTTCGCGAAATTTTGCCGGATGCGCGGTCGCCACCACCAGCCAGCGGCCATGGGTGCGGACCGCCGCCGGCAGCCGCTTGTAGGCCTCGGCCGCCACCGCCGTGTGCGGGCACCAGACCCGCTGATACTGCGTGAAATCGGCTCGGATGCGCTCGCGAGTGGCATCGTCGTCGATCGACACCGCGCTGACGGCGCCGCGCAACGCCGCCGCGTCGGGAAACAGCGCGCTCAGCCGTTCCAGGTTGCTCGGGTCGCCGACATCCATGGCCGAGGACAAGGTGGCGACGCTGGCGCGCGCGCGCAAGCTGCCCTGGCTGAGGTAATCGGGCACTGTACGATTGGCGTTGTGCGCCAGCACGATGGCCGCTATCGGCGCGCCGAGCTTGCGCGCCCAGACGCAGGCGGTGGCGTTGCCCAGATTGCCGCTGGGAATCACGAACGATACCGGCTCACCATGTGCCTGCTGCACCCGCAGGCTCGCGGCCCAGTAGTAGACGGTCTGCGGCAGCAGCCGGCCGAGATTGATGCTGTTGGCCGAGGTCAGATCAAAACGCTCGCGCAGCGCCGTATCGGCAAAGGCCTGCTTGACCAGGCGCTGGCAATCGTCGAAACGGCCCCGTACCGCAAAGCTGCGCACGTTGTCGCCCCAGCAGGTCAACTGCTGCTCCTGGGTGGGCGAGACCAACCCTTTGGGGTACAGCACCACCACTTCGATGCCCGGCTGGCGGTGGAAGGCCGCAGCGACCGCACCACCGGTATCGCCGGAGGTGGCGACCAGCACCTTGAGCGGCCGGCTTGCCTGCCGGCGCAGCCGCGCGAACGCGGCCGCGAGAAAGCGCGCGCCAAAATCCTTGAAGGCGGCGGTGGGGCCGTGAAACAGCTCCAGCACGCCCAGGCGCTCTGCCGAATCGAGCCAGTATTGCGGCGCCGGAAAATTCAAGGCCTCGGCGGCTATGCTCTCGCGCTCGCTCTCCAGGGGATCGCCGGCCATGAATGGCGCCAGCAGCGGTGCCGCCAGCGCGGACAAAGATGCGCCGTTGTCCGGCGCCGCAAACGTCGCCGGTAGGTACGCGGGCCACTCCGCCGGTACGTACAGGCCACCGTCATCGGCCAATCCCCGTGTCAGGGCGCCGCTGAAACCGACCCGAACCTGCGGCCCGCGAGTGCTCGCGAACTGCATCAGTCGATCACGCGCGCACCGCCGGTCGGCGTAACCGCGGTGATCCAATGGTCGCTGTCCAGTCCGTGCTGCGCAAACTCCCGCACCATCGCCTCGCGCACGCTCTCCGCGTGGGTCGCCAGGCACCAGGCAAAGATGGTGGGACCGGCGCCGGAGATGGAGCAGCCCAGTGCACCGGCCGCCAGCGCCGAGCGGCGCACCTCGGCAAAACCAGGAATCAGCGCCGCGCGCTGCGGCTCGATGACGACGTCCTGGAACGACTCACGCACCATGTCCAGATCATCGGTGTAGCAACCGGAGATAAAACCGGCCAGATTGGCGGTCTGCCACACGAAGTCGGCCATCTTGACCGTGAGACTGAGCATGGCGCGCGCTTCACGCGTGGACAACAGCATGTGCGGGTGCACGATTACCGCCCGGATCGCCGCCGGAACCGGTATTTGCTTGATGCGCGGGTGATCGATGCCGACCGTGAGCACCAGCCCGCCGAACAGCGACGGGGCGATATTGTCCACATGCATGGAGCCGCTGGCCACCGCCTCGCCGTGCATTGCAAATTTGAGCAGCTCGATGGCTGCGCGCGGCTGATCCAGCAGCGCATTCGCGGCCACGACCGCCGCCACCGCCGAGGCGGCCGAGCCGCCGAGGCCCGAAGCGAGCGGGATGCCCTTGTGCAGCTCGAGTTCGAATCCGAAATCCGGGGCCAGCGCCTCCTGCATCGCCATGAGTGCGCGACCGGCGGTATTCTGGGCGGCCTGCAGCGGCAGGTCGGGCACAACGCCCTGAATCGCCTTGATGGTCACCCCGCCGGCCGCGGTGCGCTTCACCACGGCGCGATCGCCGATGGCGTCGACCGAAAACCCCAGGATGTCGAAACCGATGGCGACATTGCCCACCGATGCCGGGGCGAACGCCTGCGCCGACATTCGGGTCACAGCCGCGCTCCCAGATAGGTGGCCAGGCGCAGCAGATCGGCGAACACGCCGCCAGCGGTAACCGCAGGACCGGCACCCGGTCCCTGTACGATCAGTGGATTGTCGCAGTAGCGTGCGGTCGCGAAGCGCACCACATTGTCGGTCAGCGCGATGTTGGCAAAGGGGTGGCGGACGTCGAGCTCGGTCAGTCCCACCGTGGCGCGCCCATCGGCAGCGACCGCGCCGACGTACCGCAGTACCCGGCCGCGCGCACGCGCCTCCTCGTAGCGCTGCTTCATGGGCTGATCGTAGCGCGACAAGCCGGCCAGAAATTCCTCGCTGCTGCCGGCCGCCAGATCCGAGGGCACCAGGCTGGCGATCTCGACGTCGCTCATTTCGAGCTTCAATCCCATTTCGCGGCCAAGAATAATGAGTTTGCGCGCCACATCGGTGCCGGACAGGTCATCGCGCGGATCGGGTTCGGTATAGCCGCGCTGCTTGGCCTCACGCACGATGGCCGAGAATGGCGTGCTGCCGTCGTAAACATTGAACAGGTACGCCAGGGTGCCGGAAAAGATGCCCTCGATGCGAGTAATGTCATCGCCGGTCTCGCGCAGGTCGCGCAGCGTCTGAATCACGGGCAGCCCCGCGCCCACGGTGGTCTCGTACAGATAGTGGGCACCGCTTTCACGTCGCGCGGCCTTCAGACTCTCGTAATAGGACAGGTCGCTGCTGTTGGCCTTCTTGTTGGGGGTCACGATGTGGATGCCCGCCGCCAGCCAGTCGCGGTATTGGCGGGCGATGGCCGCATCGGCGCTGCAATCGATCAGCACCGTGTGCGGCAGATAATCGACATGCACGTGCGCGGTGAAGCGCGCCAGGTCGATGGGCTGCGAGCGCTCGACCAGTTGCGTGCGCCAGTCCTCCAGCGCCACCCCCTGATCAGACAAATACATCTGCTGCGAGCGCAGGATGCCGCGCACGCGCAGATCGATCTTAAATTCCCGCGCCAGCCGTTCGCGCTGTCCGGCCAACTGGTCCAGCAGCACGCTGCCCACCGTGCCCGGGCCGATGACGCCGATCGATAGCGTGTGCGGCGACAGATAGAAACTTGCATGGGCCGCGCGCAGCGCCCGGGTCGCGTGCCGGCCGTCGACCACGACCGAGATATTGCGCTCCGAGGCGCCCTGGGCGATGGCGCGCACGTTGATCTGGGCATTGCCGAGCGCACTGAACACCTTGCCTGACACGCCCGGCATGCCCGCCATGCCATCGCCGACCACGGCCAGAATCGCCAGATCCGGGGTCACATCCACATTCTGGATCTGTCCTTCGGCCAGTTCACGCTCGAATGCGGCTTCCAGCACGCGCTGGGCGCGCGCCGCCTGTGCCTGCGGAATGGCGCAGCAGATCGAGTGCTCGGAACTGCCCTGGGAGATCAGAATGACCGAGATGCCCTCCTCGCGCAGGGCGCCGAACAGGCGATGGGCGGTGCCGGGCACACCGATCATGCCGGCGCCCTCGAGATTCACCAGCGCCACGTTTTCGATGCTGGTGATGCCCTTGACCGGCAACGCCGAACGTGGCGCGGCGCAAATGAGTGTGCCGGCCTTGTGCGGCGCGAAGGTATTGCGGATCCAGATCGGAATGTCGCGTCCCACCGCCGGCGCCATGGTCTGCGGATGAATCACCTTGGCGCCGAAATACGCCAGCTCCATGGCCTCGTTATAGGACAGCGAATCGATCACCTGGGCGTCGGGCACGCGTCGCGGATCGGCCGACAGCACGCCGTCGACGTCGGTCCAGATGTGAATCTGCGCCGCGTCCAGCAAGGCAGCGAAGATCGAAGCCGAATAGTCACTGCCGTTGCGACCGAGCGTGGTCTGAACGCCGCGTGGATCGGTGGCGATGAATCCGGTGATCACCAGCGACGCCGGTTCCTGCGCCGCGTCGCTGGCCATCAGCTGCTGCAGCTGATCCCTGGACTGCTGCCATTGCACCGCCGGACCCAGCGGCCCCCACTCCACCGTGACGCAACGTCGTGCGTCGATCCACTGCAGCCGTTCGCGCACGGCGCGTTGCCGCAGCAGCAGGTAGAACAGCCGCGTCGACCAGATCTCGCCGAAACCCGCGGCCAGATCAGATACGCTTTGCGCGGCCGAGCGCATCACCGTTGTCGTTTGCAGCACTCCGGCCAGATCGGCGCTGTCGCGATCGAAATCAGCCAGGTATTGCTCCAGCGCGCGCGCCTCGAGCAGGGCCGCGGCAATGCCGGCGTGACGCTCGCGCAGCGATGCCAGCCGCGGCCGCCACTCCGGCCGCTGCCGCTCCGCCAGGGTCACCAGTTCCAACAGTTCGTCGGTGACGCCCTTGCAGGCCGAGAGCACCACCGCGATCCGGCTGCGCGTGCGCGGCGCCGACTCCACTATGGCAGCCACACGCTCAAAGCACGCCGCGTCGGCCACACTGGATCCGCCAAATTTATGAACGATCCACGCCGGATCGCTCGAGTTCATCGGGAATTCTGCGGACACGCGCGCCTGCTGGCTATCGGGAAAAAAACTTTTGCACTCTACTCATCGCTCCGGCTTCTCGCAAGCCAGTACAATAGCGATTACTTGCCGTGGGCGGTGCGCGATCGCGCTAGTTGAGGCGCGCCTGAATCTCGTCCTGCCTGACCAGCTGCACCGGTACCGCCTTGGCGTGCCAGATTTCGGCGCAGTACTCGCGGATGGTCCGGTCCGAGGAAAACTTGCCGGACCGGGCCGTATTCAGTATCGACATGCGAACCCAGCGCTCGCTGTCGCGAAAGGCCGCATCCACCTGCTGCTGACACTCCACGTAGGCCGCGTAGTCGGCCAGCACCATGTACGGATCGTGATACAGCAGATTGCCGATCAGGTCGCGGAACCGCTCGCTGTTGCCGCGCGAGAAAAACCCGTCCTGGATCAGATCGATGGCGTCGCGCAAATCCGGTTGGCTCTCATACAAATCCATGGGCCGGTAGCCGCTGGCGCGCAGCCACTGCACCTGGTCGGCATTCATGCCGAACAGGAAGAAATTCTCCGCGCCCACCTCGGCGCGGATCTCGATGTTGGCGCCGTCCA
>DASXLF010000003.1:0-1919 GCA_036496405.1 Steroidobacteraceae bacterium
TGCGCGATGCGACCTTCACGCTGCAGGCGATGATGAATAGTGGGCTGTACACCGAAGCGCAGCAGTGGCGCGACTGGTTGCTGCGTGCCGTGGGCGGGGATCCCGGGCGCATGCAGATCATGTACGGTGTCGCGGGCGAGCGCTTGCTGCCAGAGTGGGAGATCAGCTGGCTGCGCGGCTATCAGCGCTCGGTTCCGGTGCGCATCGGCAATGCTGCGTCAGAGCAGCTGCAGCTCGACGTTTATGGCGAACTGATGGACGTCCTGCACCAGGGCCGCTGTGGCAAGCTGGCCGCCAACGATGCGGGCTGGCAGCTGCAGATTGCGCTCGTGGATCACCTCGCAGAAGTGTGGAACCGTCCGGACCACGGCATGTGGGAAGTGCGTGGCAAGCCCCGACACTTTACCGCTTCGAAAGTGATGGCGTGGGTGGCACTCGACCGCATGATCCGCAGTGCCGAGCAATTCCGTCTCGAGGCCCCGCTGCGCCGCTGGCGCAGCCTGCGCCAGCGCATTCATGCAGAAGTGTGTCGCCATGGTTTCAACCGGCGGCTCGGCACCTTCGTAGCCAGCTACGGCTCGAAGCATCTCGATGCCAGCCTGCTGCTGCTGCCGATCGTGGGCTTTCTGCGGCCGAGCGATCCGCGCATGCGCAGCACCGTCGCGGCGATCGAGCGTCAACTGACGCAGGATGGCCTGGTGAAGCGTTACGACTCGGGCACGAGCGGCGATGGCCTGCCCGCGGGCGAAGGCGTGTTTCTTCCCTGCAGCTTCTGGCTGGCTGACAATTTGGTGCTGCTCAAACGCCGCAAGGATGCACGAGAACTGTTCGAGCGTCTGCTCGGGCTGCGCAACGATGTGGGACTGCTCTCGGAGGAATACGATCCACGCAGCGGTCGTCTGCTGGGCAATTTCCCGCAATCGTTTTCCCACATCGCTCTTATCAACAGCGCCCACAACCTGACACGGGCGCGCGGCCCTGCGCGCCAGCGTGCATCAGGCGCTCATTCGATGTCGGACCGGTCCGCGCAACGGCGCACAAACCGGCGCGGCGGCGGGTCCCGTTAACCCGGGGCTGTCGACGGATTGGCAGCTCGAGGCTGGCTACCGGGTGGTGAGCCTCAGGCGCGGCCTCCGATCTCATCGATGTGGTTGAGCAGGTCCGAGGGATCCTCGTACACACGGATGGCTCCGGCACGCTGCAGCTCGTCCTGCCCGTAACCGCCGGACAGCAGGCCAACGCCGAGGCCGCGTGCGCGGCGCGCAGCCAGCATATCCCAGATGCTGTCACCGACGATCACCGCGCTCTCGATGTCCGCGTGCAGACGTACGGCGGCAGTGGCGAACAGATCCGGATCCGGTTTCGCGCGCTGCACATCGTCTCGCGTTACCACCACGGTGTTGGCGATATCGAGACCCAGCAGCTCGATGTTGTGTCGGGCCGTCGCCATCCGCCCGCTGGTAGCAATGGCCCAGGGCAGGCCAACGCGTGTCAGATGCTCGAGCAGCCGGCGGGCGCCAGGCAGCGGGCGCACCCATTTCATCAGGCTGATGTACGCTTCGGTGTGATGCGCATGGAGGTCATCGAGGAGGGCGGGGGTCACCTCACGATGAATTTCGCGCAGCAGCATCTCGGTGAAGAGTCCTCCGCTCATGCCTATGCGCCGATGGATGCGCCAGACGGAAAGCTCGATGCCGGCGGCATGCAGCGCCTGCTGCCATGCCGCAACATGCTGGTACACGCTGTCGACCAGCGTTCCGTCGAGGTCAAAGAGGAAGCTGACGCTGCGCTCGGTCATGCTGTGAGCGGGCGATGGCTACTGATGCCTGCGCGGAAACCAGGCGCGCTAGAGCGTGACTTCTGCCATCCGTTGGTGGTGCTCGGCATCCGGCGAGCGCTCACCCTTGCGATGACCGGCG
>DASXLF010000004.1:0-3523 GCA_036496405.1 Steroidobacteraceae bacterium
TGACAGCTGGCCCTCGCTGACCCAGGCGGTACTGCCGGCGATCGCCACGCCGGTGGGAAGGGCCATGCCGTCCCTGAGAGTTTTCACCGTGGCATTGTCGCCATGGATGATGAGGCGATCGAGGCGGCCGCCGCCTTCGACGATCAGGAAACTGTCCTTGCCGAGCTGACGGATCGCATCGGGCAGCACCAGCCGCCGCGATGGCTGCAACTTCTTGACCTTGCCCGCTTTGCCGTCCTTGACATCGATGCGGTACAGATCTCCGGGATTGTAGGTATCCACATACAGGTTGCCGTCGCTGCCGAAGGCAAGGCCGTCCAGTCCGGCCTTGCCCGGCGGCGGTTGCAACGAAGCATCGCTGAACCACAGTTCCAGTTGATTGCCGCCCGGCGGCAGGCGAAATATCTGCGCGGCCTGGGTGTTGGTCACGAGCGCCGAGCCGTCCGGTGCGATGGCGATGTCGTTGCACAGCGTGTGATCCCCGGGCATCAGCGCGCTCACCTTGCCTTTGCCGGTGGTCAAGTCGAATCCCTTGAGCACACTGCCCTTGTCGCCGCCCGCAATCGCCACGCCCAGCGGCGACATGTCGTTGGAGCACAGCCACAGGGTGTTGGTGCGTTCGTCTGCCAGTACCCCGAACACTGCACTGCTGCCGAAAGTACCGGGCTTGATCCACAGCTGCGCATGCGCGTCGCCGGGGCGGATCTTATAGACACCGCCCGAGGCCAGGCTGCCCACATATAAGGTGCCATCGCGGGTGGAAGTAATGCTTTCGGGAAACGCACGATCGCCGGGCAGCGCGATCGGCGCCGGCGCTGCGAGCGCCGGCGACCAGGGTGACAGCATGCCCAGCACAGCCACCATCCAGCCACCAGTTCGATTTTTCATGCGCTGCGATGCTCCAGTGTACGGATGATCTCTGCCTGGATTGCGGCTGCGGTGGCGCGCGGATCGTCCGAGTCGCGAACCGGCCGGCCGACCACCAGGTAATCGGCGCCCGCGGTAATCGCTTGCGAGGGCGTCAGCGATCGCTTGTGATCGTCGGTTGCGACGCCGCTGGGTCTGATGCCGGGGGTGACGATCAGCAGCTCGGGAAATCGCTGGCGCAGTTTGCTTACCGATGAGCCGGAGGCGATGACGCCCTCGCATCCCCAGGCGAGGATTCGCTCGCTGCGGCGCAGGACGAACTCGTCCAGATCCATCTGCTGCTGACTGGCGGAGGGTGTCTGCAGATGCTCGCCCAGATCGGTGTGGTCCCAGCTCGATAGCAGCGTGATCTGCAGAAACCTGGGTGCGGCGCGGCCGCCGCGGCCCTTGCGCGCCGCATCGGCGGTGGCGGCATTGCCCTGCAGAGTGAACAGCTCGACGCCGGCAATCGCGGCATTCCTGACCGCCTCGCCCACAGTGCGCGGCGTGTCATCGATCTTCAGATCCAGAAATATTTTTTTCCCGCGCCGCCCCAGTTCGTGCACGATCTGCAGGCCGGCTTCCATGAACAGCTGCAATCCCACCTTGTAGAAGTTGACACCGGGGCCGAGCGTTTCCACCAGTTCGAGCGCCTGCGCGCGCGTGTCCATATCCAGGGCGACGATCAGGCGGTCCGGGGCACTGATGGCGGCCCGCAGTTCGTTCATGTGCGCGCACCGGGATCGAACAGGCGGCGATGCTCGAGAATCGCATAGCGATCGGTCATGCCGGCAATGTAGTCAGCGACCATGCGGGCGCGGCCAGCCATGCCATCGCGCGCCGCGGCGGCCATGGCACGGTCACGATGCTCGGCCGGCATGAGCCGGATCTCGGCCATGAAGGCTTCGAACAACTCCTTGACCACGCGCCGGGCCTTGAGCGTCATGCGCAGCACGCGTTGGTGGCGGTACACATGCTCGTACAGAAATTGCTTGAGTTCCACGTGCGCGGCACGCGTGGCATCGCTCATGCCGATCAATGCCTGCGCATGCGCACGCACGCCTTCGATATCCGCGGGCGCAGCGGCCCGCAGATGCTCCATGCCGCAACGAATGACATCCACCACCAGGGTATTGACCATGCGCCGCACGGTCTCATGCACGCGCCGGCGGCCTTGCAGCTGCGGATACAGCCGCGACACCTCGTGGAATTGCCGGCCCACCAGCGGCACCTGCGCCACCTGTTCCAGAGTGATCAGGCCGGCGCGTATGCCGTCGTCCACGTCGTGATTGTTGTACGCCACTTCGTCGGCGAGATTGGCCAGCTGCGCCTCGAGTCCCGGCTGGCGCCGTTGCAGAAAGCGCTCGCCCACATCGCCCAGCTCGCGAGCCTTCGCCAGCGAGCAGTGTTTGAGAATGCCTTCGCGGCACTCGAAAGTCAGGTTCAGGCCGGAGAACGAAGCGTAACGTTCTTCCAGTTCGTCCACGGTACGCAATGACTGGAGATTGTGCTCGAAGCCACCGTAATCGTGCATGCACTCGTTGAGCGCGTCCTGTCCGGCATGACCGAACGGCGTGTGGCCGAGATCGTGCGCCAGCGAGATGGCTTCGGTGAGCGTTTCATTCAGCGACAAGGCGCGTGCGACCGAACGCGCAATCTGCGCCACTTCGATCGAGTGGGTCACCCGTGTGCGGTACAGATCGCCCTCATGGTTCACGAATACCTGGGTCTTATAAGCCAGGCGGCGAAAGGCGCTGGAGTGAATGATGCGGTCGCGGTCACGCTGAAACTCGCTGCGATATTCCGGCGGCGGCTCGGGAAAACGGCGGCCGCGGGATTGCCGGTCGTGCGCGGCGTAGGGTGCGAGCAGCTCCTCGCTCATGGGGACACGGCGCTGGCCTCGCCGAAATGAGCGCGCAACGTGCCCTGCAGCGCCGAGTCGTCATAGTCGCCGGTCATGGCCGCCGTGCCGATGGCGTTCAGTAGTACCAGGCGCACACGCCCGGATTTGACCTTCTTGTCGATGCGCATGTAGTCGAACGCCGTGTCGGCACCCATGCGCGGCGCATCCACCGGCAGGCCGGCGCGTTGGAGCAGAGTCACCAGCCGGCGCAGTTCGCCGGGCTCGAGCTGCCCAAGCCGCTGCGACAGATCCGCCGCGACCACCATGCCCATGGCCACCGCTTCCCCATGCAGCCATTGAACGTAGCCGGTGGCCGCTTCGATGGCGTGCCCGAAGGTATGGCCGAAGTTCAACAATGCGCGCTCGCCCTGCTCGCGTTCGTCGTGACTGACGATCTGCGCCTTGATCTGGCAGGAGCGATGGATGGCGTACTCCAGCGCCGCCGGATCGCGAGCCAGCAGCGCCGGCACGTTTGCCTCCAGCCAGTGGAAAAAGGCCTGATCCCAGATCAGTCCGTACTTGATGACTTCCGCCAACCCCGCGCGCAACTCGCGCTCGGGCAGGCTCGCCAGCAGCTCGGTGTCGATGATCACCGCACGCGGCTGATGGAAGGCGCCAATCATGTTCTTGCCGCCGGGATGATTGACCGCGGTCTTGCCGCCGACCGAGGAATCCACGTGCGCCAGCAGCGTGGTCGGTATCTGGATCAGGCCG
>DASXLF010000005.1:0-2835 GCA_036496405.1 Steroidobacteraceae bacterium
GTCGCGGGTCGATGCGCTGACCAGCATCTACCGCGCCTATCGCACCTGCCTGCACCACCGGGCGCTGGACGGACTGGGCGCGGTGGTGGCGGCCGAGCAATTCATCGCCGAGCGCGCAACGGTGGCGGCGGTGTGGGACGAGGTCATGGGCGAGTGACTGCGGGCGCGCCTATAATGGGGCCATGACCGCCGGCGCCGATCTGCGAACTCCCAACGCCCAGCTGCACTACACGGTGACCAGCCGGGATCTGCCGCTGGCCTGTCCCATGCCCGATATGAGTCTGTGGAATTCGCATCCGCGCGTCTATCTGCCGATCGAGGCCACCGGCTTCGCCAAATGTCCTTACTGCGGCGCCGAGTACACGCTGCAGCGCTGAGCCACGCGCGGCCTTAGTCGTACTGCCGGTAGGATTTCTCCTCCACCAGTGTCGAGTCGAGTTTGATGTTGATGCGCCGCTTGATGGCGGCGCGCTCGTCATTGCGCCGGTAGACCGAACGGGCGAGGGCGATGAAATCGGCATCGAAGCGGCGCTGGGCTTCGTGCTCGCGGATGCGATCCTCGATATCCCACAATTCGCTGTTCACGCGCTCCAGGGCCGCTTCCTCGGCCGCAATTCCGGCATCACCCGGCACTGACTCCTGGCGGCTGAGTTCCAGCCGCGACAGTTCCAGCCGCACATTGACCAGCTTGGCCGGATCGGCAATGCGCGCGCACTTGATGCGCAGAATGGTGATCTTGTCGAGCAGTTCGCCCGGGGACACCGGCACCAGGATGTCGCTCATGATTGTTCTCCTAGCAGGGCATCGAGGCGTTCGCGCACGTCCGCCACTTCGATCAGATCCATGACCCCGGGTTGTTCGATCTTCTGATGCCATGGCAATTGTGACGCGTCCCGGCCCCGAAAGCGCAGCGCCGCCTGCGGGTAGCGATCGACGCACCACTGCCGGGACAGGTACGGCCCGCTTCGCTGCAGGCGCGTGGCCGCGTACAGCCCGATCACCGGTGCCGCCACCATGGTGGCCATATGGACCGGCCCGGAATCCGGCGACAACAGCACGGTGGCGCGCGCCAGCAATGCCAGTAACTGCGGCAGGCTGTCGCGACCGATCTGGTTGCTCAGCGGCACGCGCGCGTGGCGCTCGATGGCTTCGCCCATGTCACGTTCGAGCCGCGAGCGCCCGCCGCACAGCAGCACTTTGAGACCGTAGCGTTCCACCGCGTAATCGATGATGGCCGCATAACGCTCGGGCCGCCAGTTGCGCGCGGCGTGACTGGAGCAGGCGTTCACGATCAGTGTCGGCTGCCGGTCCGGGATTTGCGCCGCTGCGTATTCCCGCGCCTCGGTCGGCAATGGCAGGCTCCAATCCAATATTCCAGTGTCCAGCCCCAGCGCTGCCAGGAATCCCTGAAAGCTGTCGAGTACATGCTGATTGCCGCGCGCGGGAATGCGGGCGTTGGTGAACAGCCACTGCAGTTCGCGCGCGCGCGCGCGATCGAAACCCAATCGCAGCGGTGAGCGCACTGCCAGCGAGGCCAGGCTGGCGCGCAGCGACAACTGCAGGTGCAGCAGCACGTCGAAGCGGCGTCCGCGCAGTGCGCGGCGCAGTTCGCGCACGCCGGCAAGCCCGGCGTGCTTGTCGATGATGATAAACTCGACGCCGGGCAGCAGCGTCAAGAGACGCGCCTCGGGGCGGCCGATGATCCAGGTCAGCCGCGTCGCCGGCCACACGCGTTGCAGGGTGCGCACGACCGGGACCACGTGACAGGTATCGCCGATGGCTGACAGCCGCAGGATGCACAGGCTTCCGGGCGGCGTAATGGGATGGGTCATGCGGAAATCTTTGCGCTGGCCGATCGGGGCGGAAGTGCGGCATAAAGCGATTCGCGGCGGCGCGATGCTATACGACGCCTCCCGAGCCGGCAACGCCGATGCTTCATGGTTCGAACGCGCGTGGTGGGCACAGCGCGGCGAGGTACGCGAAAGTGCCGAAGGGCGTGGCGCGGCCGTGTTCATCGATGCCGACGCACGCCAGCTGGTGCTGCGCCACTATCGGCGTGGCGGCTGGATGGCGCAATTGTCGCGCGACCGCTATTTCTGGCGCAGCGAAGCGCTCACCCGCTCGTTCCTCGAGTGGCATCTGCTGTATGTCATGCGCCGGGCCGGTCTGCCGGTACCGGTGCCCATTGCTGCGAGCTATCGCCGCAATGGCCGTTTCGGCTATAGCGCCGAGCTGTTGACTGAAGTCATTCCGGCGACCATGTCACTTGCATCGCGACTGCGTTCGGCGCCGCTGGCGCTGACCGGCTGGATTGCGATCGGCCGCTGTGTGCGCCGCTTCCACGACGACGGCATCTGCCATGCCGATCTGAATGCCCATAATGTGCTGTTGGACGCCAGCGATGCGGTCTGGCTGGTGGATTTCGATCGTGGGGCACTGCGGCATCCGGGCTACTGGTGCGATGGCAATCTGGTGCGATTGCGCCGCTCGATCGAGAAAATCACCGAGCGGCTGCCGCGCGAACGATTCTCCGAGGCCGACTGGGCGTCGCTGCTCGATGGCTATTTCACCGCGATGCCGCAAACCGCCGCCGCCTGAAGAAGCATCCGTGCGCCGCCTCTACACGCTGCTGCTCTATCTGGCATTGCCGTTTGTGTTGCTGACCATCGCCTGGCGTGGCCTGCGCACGCGCGACTATTGGCGCGGCGGCGGCGCGCGCTTCGGGCTGGGTGCCACCAGCGTCGGCGCCGGCGTCTGGGTGCACGCGGTGTCCGTAGGCGAGGTGCAGGCCGCGGCCATACTGATCGCGGCGCTGCGCGAGCGCGATCACGGACT
>DASXLF010000006.1:0-2375 GCA_036496405.1 Steroidobacteraceae bacterium
TCCTCAATAACCGCGGGCTGTTTGTTCCGCGCGTGCAGATGACGTCTGCGGGCGCTTTCGCGTTGGCCGTGGCGATCGTGGCGTTTGTCGGATTGCTCGTGGTGGCGCGGCGCACGCCCGCATCGAGCCTGATCAAGGGACCCGGCAGCTGGGTGCTCGTCGTGGCGGGCCTCATCGTGCTGTGCGCAGCACCGCTGGCGCTCATGGAGGGGGCGTTCGCGCTGGACCGCCCGCACGTGGACGGCTTCGACGTCAGCGGCGGCTTCGCACTGTTGCCGGAGTTGATGGCGCTCACGCTGGGCCTGTCGATTTACAACAGCACGTTCCTGGCCGAAATTTTTCGCGCCGGCATCCTGGCGGTGCCGCGCGGACAGGCCGAGGCCGCGGCAACCGTCGGCTTGAGCGGCGTGCGAGCGGCCCTGCTGATCACGTTGCCGCAGGCGCTGCGGGTGGCGTTGCCGGCAGCCGGCGGGCAATACCAGACGCTGGCGAAGGCGTCATCGCTGGCGGCGGCCATCGGTTATCCGGACATCATGCAAATCGTGGGAGGGACCGTGGCGAGCCAAACCAGCCAGGCACTCGAAGCGATGACGCTGGTGGTCCTGCTGTATGCCGGCATCAATCTGTTCATCGCCGCGATGACGGGATTCGCGAATCGCCGCTTGTTGATGCACGTGGGGCGCTGACGCTCACGATGGGCATGCGCGCGCCGACATGACAACCCGCTTCGTACGTCGATCGCTGATCGAGCCGCGCAGCGTGCCCGCCGCCGCGATTGCCGCCTCCACGCGCTGGCGGCGTGCGTTTTTTCCGACGCCATCGATGGGCGTGCTTTCGCTGTTGCTGCTGGCGCTCTTCGCCGTGTTCGGCTGGCGCTTCTTCCAGTGGGCCATCGTGCACGCGCACTGGCGAGGCAATGCAAGCGATGCCTGCCAAGGTGACGCCGGCGCGTGCTGGGCGTTCGTCATCGCGCGCTGGAAACCGTGGCTGGTCGGCAACTATCCGTCCGGCGAGTTGTGGCGCGCGTGGACCTGCTTTGCCGCGTTCGCGTTGTTCTGGACCTGGGTGGTGCGGCGCTCGCACACAGCGAGCCTTGCGCAGGTGCTGCTGGGCTTCGTCCTCCTGCCCGCGGCGTTCTTCCTGTTGCTGATCGGCGGCGGTCCCCTGCCGGTCGTCGTGCCGACGCTCTGGGGTGGACTGCTGCTGACCTTGGTGGTGACGCTCGCGACGTTTGCCACCGCGCTGCCGATCGGCTTGTGTCTCGCGCTCGGGCGCCGCTCGCGCTTGCCCGTGGTGCGTTGGCTGTCTGGCGTTTTCGTCGAAGGCATGCGCTCGGTGCCGCTGCTGGCGGTTCTGTTCATCGCCGCTACGCTGTTGCCGATGTTCCTTGCGAACGGCTCGAACGTCGACCTGTTCACGCGTGCCGTCATCGCGTTCGCGCTCTTCAATGCGGCCATGGCGGCGGAAGTGTTCCGCGGCGGCCTGCAAGCGGTAAGCCGCGGCCAGGTCGAGGCCGCGACCACCGTAGGACTCTCCGATTTCGCGGCGCTGCGCCTGATCGTGCTGCCACAGGCGGTGAGCGCCGTGGTACCCGCGCTGGTGAACATCATGATCGCGGTGATCAAGGAGACCACGTTGCTGTCCGTCATCGGCGTCAACGACCTGCTTGGCGCCGTGGAGATCGGAGCCAAATCGCCCGACTGGATCGGCGAGTCCAACATACTCACCTCCGGTCATGTATTTCTGGCGCTCGCCTACCTGATCGTCTGCCATGGGCTGTCGCGCTACAGCCGCCGGCTGGAAGCGCGGCGCTGAATATCTACGGCTCGCGATGAACTCCGGCATCACGCCCGACGCGAACGCCACTATCGCGCGCATGCAGAGCATCAACAAGTGGTACGGCAGCTTCCACGCGCTGCGCGACATCGATCTGCACATCGCCCAGGGCGAGCGCGTGGTGATCTGCGGCCCGTCGGGCTCGGGCAAGTCCACACTGGTGCGAATCGTCAATCTGCTCGAGCCTTTCCAGCAGGGTCGCCTGCACGTCTGCGGCGTCGATGTCGGCGCCGACGAAATCACGCGTGGCGCTCGCCGGGCGGTGAACCGTTGCGTCGGCATGGTGTTCCAGCAGTTCAATCTGTTCCCGCACATGTCGGTGTTAGAAAATCTCACCGTGGGCCCGATCTGGGGCAGCGGCGTCGCTCGCAGCGAAGTGCACGAGCTCGCGACGCACTACTTGCAGCGAGTCGGCCTGATGGATCAGGCGCACAAGTATCCGGCGCAGCTCTCCGGTGGACAGCAGCAGCGCGTTGCGATCGCGCGCGCCCTGTGCACGCGGCCGCGGCTAATCCTGTTCGACGAACCGACGGCTTCCC
>DASXLF010000007.1:0-4974 GCA_036496405.1 Steroidobacteraceae bacterium
ATGGGCCAGCGGATAGACCAGCAGCGGCCGTGCGCCGCGTTTCGCCGCCTCATCGGCCCAGAGCGCACCCAACAGGATGAAGAACGCAGCCACGGCCCAGTGCGTAAAGTGCGCGATCACCCAACTGGATGGCGGCAGCACCTTTTGCTTGCGCCAGTCGAGCCACTGCAGCGACGACAGCGCAAACCCCATAACCTGCGCGATCAGGATCCTTCGCCAGGTCAGTCGCGCCCAGACGGCTTGCGCGACGCTCATAATTCGGCGCTGATCGGGATGGACACGGTGGCTACGACACCGCGCGATGCGGCCGGCGTGAGTGAGAGCACGGCTCGCTCGCCGTACAGCATGGTGAGCCGGCGCCGAATGTTGGCCAGGCCCATGCCATGGCCTTCGGTCGCGGTCATGCCGCGACCGGAATCGGACACCTGCAGCACCAGCGCCGCGCGATTGCGCGCCGCACTGATACGAATGGATCCGCCCTCGATGGCCGGACTGATGCCGTGTTTGAGCGCGTTTTCGACCAAGGTCAGCAGCATCATGGAGGGAATGCGTGCCGCACCGAGTTCATGAGGCACGGCCAGCTCGTAAGACAGCCGGGCACCCATGCGAATCTGATGAATGCGCAAGTAGGCGTCGAGCAGCTGCGCCTCATCCGCGAGCGTGGTCTCGTTCTGGCGCAGTTTGGGCAGTGCTTCGGAGAGGTAGCGCATGAGGTGTTCGATCATCCCCACAGCGGCTCGGCGGTCGGCGCGGCCAAGGGTTCGGACCGTAGCCAGGGTGTTGAAGAGAAAGTGCGGCTCAATTTGCGCGCGCAGCATCAGCAGCCGCGCGTGCTTGACTTCGGCGTCCAGCGCCGAGCCCTCGAGCTGACGCCGCATCAGCGCACTGGTGGCCGTGCGCGCCGAGCTGCGATAAGTGATGGCTGCGATTTGCGTAAACGCTTGTGCGAAATCGATGAGACTGAACTCCGATACCGGCAGTCCCATCAGCCAGTCGGCCAGATACCACCATATCAATGAGCCTGCCGTGGCCACACCCAGCCAGAGGTAGCGTCGAACACCGGCGGCCGGAGCGAAATGCGCGGCCAGGGCACCGGCCAGTACACCGCCGGGAGAATGAATCAGCAGAAAAACCATGGTGGTGACTGCCGTATGCAGTAGCGCGCCACTGTGGCGGACCAGCAGGTCGTAGATGACGGTCTGCACTTCCCAGAATGCAATGACCACCAGCATGACCAGGGCTGAGTAGCCCAGGTCCGCAAGCAGGCCGCGCAGGCGCGTGCGCCGAAGCCATCCTGGTTCGTGCATCAATTGATGCTAGCAGACGACCTGCACTGAATCACGCGACGCCAGAAGCAAAGCGCCGCGCACGATCGTGAATTCGCATTGCACAGTCGCTGAAGTACACATTCACGCCGCATTTCGACGGCTTCACTCCTTGAATCGGGTCGTTGGTCGGAAAGTGACGGCAATTGGTCGCGCGCGGGAGAAATGATGATCCCAGGGACGAATCTATAACGACACGGGACGCCTTCCATGAGTGCAGTGCAATCATCGCGAATGTGGCAATGGCCGTGGCTGTGCGCGCGCTGGATAGGCTACGCGGCCGTTGGCTTGCTGGTGGCCTGTGGCGGCGGATCGTCGCCGGCGAAAACCGCCGCGAGCCTTACTCTCAGCATCACGCCGACGACCATGTCGCTCGGCCAGACCGCAACCATCACCTGGGCGGGCAGCGTTGGCACGACCTGCGTCGCCGGGGGCGATTGGTCGGGTGATCACCCGGCCAGCGGTACCGTGAACGTGACGCCCACGGCCGCCGGTACGCTGACCTACAGCATGGTGTGCTCGGGTGGGGCGTACCTCGCGAGCCCCTCGCGCACCGCGACGCTCACCATCAGTCAAATCGCTTATTCACAGACCAATCTCGTTTCCAACGGCACGGTGACGGCAGCGGTCACCGATGCCAAGCTCATCAATCCCTGGGGATTGGCACTGTCACCGACCGGGCCGATGTGGGTCGCCAACGCCGGCTCTCAGACCTCAACGCTTTATGACGGCACGGGGATCAAACAAGCGCTGGAGGTCGTCATCCCGCCGGCCTCTGGCGGCCCCGCCAATCCCACCGGACTGGTATACAACGCCAGCGCCGATTTTGTGGTCAGCAACGGCACGGGCAGCGCCGCCGCATTATTTATTTTCGCCGGCGAAGGCGGTGCGCTGAGCGGTTGGGCGCCCACGGTGAACAATCTCAGCGCGATCACCGCGTACGACGACGGTGCCGGCGGCGCGGTGTACAAGGGTCTGGCCATCGCCAGCAATGGCGGCGCCAATTTTCTCTACGCCACCGATTTCCACAACAACAAAGTCGATGTGTTCGATAAGAATTTCGCCAAGGTCACCGCCAGTGGCGGCTTTGCCGATGCCACTCTGCCGGCAGGTTATGCGCCCTTCGGTATTCAAGCGCTGACCATCGGCACCAAGACGGTCATCGTCGTGACTTACGCGCAGCAGGATGCGGCGAAACACGACAATGTCACTGGCGCGGGTCTGGGTCTGGTGGACGTATTCGATACGTCCGGCACTCTGCAGACACACCTGGTCGCGGTGGGCGGCGCACTCAACTCGCCCTGGGGCATCGCCCTGGCGCCGGCCGGCTTCGGTGGCCTGTCGAACATGCTGCTGATCGGCAATTTCGGCGATGGCGTCATCAACGGCTTTGACCCCGTGACCGGCGCCTTCGCCGGGAGCGTGAATGACGGTACCGGCAAGCCGCTTGCGAACCTCGGTCTATGGGGTTTGGAATTCGGCAACGGTGGCGATAATCAGCCGGCGGCGACCTTGTATTTCTCAGCGGGAATATTCGCGGAGAGCGGCGGCTTGTACGGACGCATCGATCTCGGCGCTGCCGCGCCGGACACTGTCGCGCCCACGGTCATCCTGACCAATGCCGCGGGCACGGTGAGTGGCATCGTGGCGCTCGCGGCCACCGCCAGCGATAACGTGGGCGTGGTGTCGGTGAAGTTCTATGCCGGTACCACGCTGGTCGGTACGGCAACGAGTGCTCCGTTCACCGCGCAGTGGGATACCACGCTGGTGGCGAATGGCGCGGTGTCCTTGACCGCGGTCGCGGCCGATGCCGCCGGCAACACCACAACCTCGTCGGCGGTGAGCGTGACGGTGTCGAATGCGGCACCGGCGCCCACGACGCTGGCGCAATTGCAGTCCAGCATATTCACGCCCCAGTGCGCCGGTTGCCACGACGGCAGCGGTGCCACCCTGCCGGGCAGCATGAATCTCAGCAGCGAGTCGAGCAGTTACGCGGCGCTGGTCAATGTCGCGAGCGTGCTGGAGCCGAGCCTGAAGCGCGTGCAACCCGGCGACCCGACCAATAGCTACCTCGTCCAATCGCTCGAGGGCACGCAGACCGCGGGTAACCGCATGCCGGACGGCGGTCCCTATCTTGATCAAGCGACCATCAATACGGTGCAGTCATGGATTCAGGCCGGCGCTGGACCGTAAATACAACAGGAGCACGACGATGAAAGGCAAGACCATGCTGTCGAGGAAAATAACGGTGCCGACGGGCATCGCCGCTCTGCTGGCCGTCGCACTGGTCGTGAGCGTTCCGGCGCGCGCCGGATGTGGCGATGCGTCAGCCTTGGGAGCGCCACACGCGTCCGGGCGTTACCTGTCCATGGCATTCACCACCGTCGATGACGACTGGGTGGAACGTTCGGCCATCGTCGGGTTGTGGAAATTCGAGATGCGTATTTCGGGGACCAATCAACCGCCATTCACCGATGGTGGCTTGTTCGACTACGGTCTGGCCACCTGGCACCACGACGGCACGGAAATCATGTTTTCCGGGGCGCGTCCGCCCAGCTCCGGAGATGTGTGCATGGGAGCGTGGCGACAGACCAGGCGCTCCACGTTCAAGCTCAACCACATTGCCCTTGGGCTGGCGGTGGCAGGGCCGGCGGCCGGCACCTACGTTGGACCGGTGGCCATCCGTGAAACCGTGATTCTGGATCCGTCCGGCAACAGCTACTCGGGCACGTTCACGCTCACGCAGTATCAGGGCGTGCCCTCCAACGTACCCTGGACGGAATTGGACGAGACCGATGCCTTGCCGATCGGCATGGGATCGTTCAAGGGCACGGTGAAGGCTACGCGAATCACGGCGGACGAGTAAGCCGCGCGGAATTTCAGCTGCGCCGGCTGGACTCGAACAGGAACCACACGCGCCGCTCGGTCTCGTCGATCCACATTTCCAGCAAGCTGGCCGTGGCGACGTCGCCGTACTTGTCGCACAGCTCGTGCGTCTGGCGCATGAAGGCGGCGAGCCGCAGATTGTCCTCGCGCAACTCCGCCAGCATGCCCGAAGGGGTGACGAACTCGGCATCGTTGTCGGATAAGCGCTGCAGACGCGCGATGTGGCCGGTGGAGCGAATGGTGTTGCCGCCAATTTTTCGCACGCGCTCGGCGATCGGGTCGGCGGTGGCGTAGATCTGATCGGCCTGTTCATCGAGCAGCAGGTGATAGTCGCGGAAGTAAGGACCGGACATGTGCCAGTGGAAATTCTTGGTCTTCATGTAGAGCGCGAAAGTGTCGGCCAGCAGGGCATTGAGCTCGGCGGTGATGTCGCGCGTGGCCGCGGCCCCGAGATCGCTGGTGGTTTGCAGCGGGGCCGACTGGCGCCGCTTTGCGGCCTTGAGATCGCCGCTTTGCTTGGCTTTGGCCATGGGGTGCTCCTTAGAACGGGGTAGAAGAGTATAGCCGCTGAACCGGCACGCTTAAGCGGCCGCTTCAGCCGCTCATGCTCGCCATTGCGCGCGCGCCGCGGGCGCGAGCAGTTCCAGAGTTTCCGGATGACGGCGCATGTATTCGGAGAACATTGAGCATTGCGGGATCACACCGCGATGCTGGGCTTTGGCCGCTGCCAGTCCGGCCTGCACCAGCTGGGTGCCGATGCCGC
>DASXLF010000008.1:0-1858 GCA_036496405.1 Steroidobacteraceae bacterium
AGACCCATGCCGCCCCGGTCCAATTGTTGTCGTTAAGGCCCGCCCATGATGGCGGTGTTGCCGTCGGCGGACAGCGAGACGGAGCTGCCTTCCATTCCGTTGTAGGGTCCAACCACGCCGGTGCCGACCAGCTTCGGCCCCTGTTGCGTGAATTGCGACTGCGCCAGCGCCAGTTGCGATGAAAAAAGCAGCGGGGCGGCAAAAATTAGAAGGACTGCAGCGCCTCCTAAATTCCGCCAAGCCTGTCTGGTCCCCGCCCGCATGATCAGCCCCAGTGCCCCAATTTCCAATGGTCTCATTACCAATGGTCTCATTGCAGGGCGCAAGGGCTCTCAAATTTATCACGCAGTGTATTTGCACGTCGGAAATCTGCCGCGCTCTATGCGGCGTCGGTCATCCTGGCTTCGTTCCCTTGCCGGCAGCCGTCGCCAATGCAATCACCGATCTGGAATCTTCGCCCCACCTTGACGATAAGTTTCGGCCTTGGCGCGCAGGTAGGTCACCATGATGGTGCGGTTGGCAAAGGCGACTGCCTTGTCCTTTGTCGCCGAATCGAATGCAGCCGAAAGTTTTTTCCACGCTTGACTTGGTGTCAGGTGGGCGACCACGGCACTTTCAGCGATCCATAATACGACATAGGCCATCGCGCCCGTGAGGCTTGCCAATTCAGTTCGAGCGCTCGCGGTAGCACTCGCTGGCGTAGGCGCATAGACGGCCGCGCCAACCTCACTGGTGGCATTCTCGCGACCGGCGATCCAGGCGCGGGTGACGGCAGCCTCCAACCAGATGCCGGACATCACCTGACTGGTCGTGATTCCCAGCCACCGGTCAAACGCAGCCAGTCGATCAGCGTCCCGCTGAACCATTGCGGCGATATTGGTGCCGCCGAGCCCGAGGAGGTCGTGCTGGATCACGGCCATGCGCAGCTTCGCCTTCAGCATTCGCAGGCGCATGGCCAGCGCGCTATGGAAGGCGCGGCGTAAGCCGAGCGTGGCGGGGTCTGCGCCGGCATCAGCGAAAGAGACAGCCGCCGTTCCCTGCGCAGCCGTTGCTCCGATGATCGCAAAGACGGTGCCGATTCGCTCGGCTGTCACGTCGCGGAAATTCGGCGGCAGCACCAGCGGCGCGAGGAGCGGTGTGGGGGCGGGTTTGTCGGTCATGCTCAGCATTCTAGCACAGGCTGGCACCACGAGCGGAAGGTCAGCCAGCCCGCTTGGCTCGCCATGCCCGCCGCATGCAGTTGGTCGAGCAAGTGCGCTTGCGAAGGTTCACCACGCACGGGATCATGCAATGTCCGCACCCTGGGCACGTGATGGCGAGCCCGATCTCGCGTGCGCGCTCGTGCTGGTCAGGCGTGAGACAGTGGGCGCAAACCGGGACAGTCGCGCGCATATCACTGCGAGCCGCGTAATCGTCATCTGGAACCATATAGAGATCGGCATCGGCGGCGAAGCGAACATCACAGCAGGAGCAATGCCCGCTGTGCTCGGTCAGATAGGGTTTGTTGGTGCGGTCGTAGTGCAGCATGGGGTCCGTTACGGGGTGATCGAAAGGGGCGGCCTGATCCTTCCATCTATCCGTCAAGCGCTGGAATGCAAGCTGGCAGCCCCGCTGATGCGCTAGCCCGCTGGCCTGAACGAGCCCCGCCCCGGCGCGATCCTGGCGCGGTCTATGGGGCGGCTAACCTCCACCGCACCCTGCCCCATCATGCGCCGACCATCGCACTTCCCGCAGAACTTGCTCGCGAGCGCCCGCACTGGAAGGCAGCCTCCCCCATTCCGGCCACCACAGCCGCCCGTCCTCTACAGCGGTTAGGAGGCCATGGAAGGGCCGGTCGAGTTCTCGCCGTATCGCACGG
>DASXLF010000009.1:0-3003 GCA_036496405.1 Steroidobacteraceae bacterium
ACCGCCATCAGCGAGTCCAGCCCGAGCTCCTTCAGCTGCACATCCGCAGGCACCGACGCGGCCCCGGGCAGTGCCAGCACCGCCGCAATCTCCCCCTGCGCCAGCTCCACCAGCGCGGCCAGCCGCTCTTCCTCGCTTCCCAGCGCAGCCAGCCGCGACCGCAACGCGTTGGTGTCGCCGCTCGATGCCGATGCACGCCTCAAACCACTGCGCACCAGACCACGGTACAGCGCCGGCACATCCTCGGCGGACTGGCGCTGCATCACGCCGAGATCCAGACGGATCGGCATCACCACCGCCTCCGGCAGCGACTGCGCCGCATCCAGAAGCTCGAGCCCAAGCCTGGGCGACAGCGCCTGCACGCCTTGCCGGCGCATCCGCAAGAGCTCGGCACGGCCCAGATGCGCCGTCATGCCGACGCCACGCTGCTCCCACAGGCCCCACATCAGGCTCTGCCCGGCAAGGCCACGATGCCGACGCTCCGCCGCAAGCGCATCCAGGAACACATTCGCCGCCGCGTAGTTCGCCTGGCCCGCAGCGCCAAGCCCTCCCGCCGAGGAGAACAGCACGAACGCCGCCAGATCCAGATCCGCCGTCAGCTCGTGCAGGTGACAGGCGCCATCAAGCTTCGGTCCCAGCACCCGCTCCAGCCGCTCTCCCGTCAGCTGAGGCACGATCCCGTCGTCCAGCGTCGCCGCAAGGTGGAACACACCCGTCAGCGCACGATCCGCCGGGATGCCGCTCAAGATCGAGCGGACCGCATCCCGATCCGAGACGTCGCAGCTCACCACCTCAATTGTCTGCGCGCCCAGTCCCTGCAGCTCCGCCACCAGCTCGGACGCACCAGGCGTTTGAAGCCCGCGGCGCGACGTCAGCAGCAGGTGACGCACCCCGTGGCCGGCAACCAGGTGCCGCGCAACCTCCCGCCCAATCTCGCCGGCGCCGCCCGTGATCAGCACCGTTCCGCCGGCGTCAAGACGCCGCGGCAACTGCACCACCTGCTTGCCGACATGACGGCCCTGCGCCATCTGCCGCAGCGCCGCCGGCATTTGCCGCACGTCGTAGGCAACATACGGCAACGCTTCCAGCACGCCTTGCTCGAACAACCCCATGAGTTGCTTCAGCAGCGCCTGCATCCGCTCGGGAGCTGTCTGCAGCAGCACAAACGCCTGGTAGCTTACGCCCGGGTGCCTCTCGGCGATCGCCCCTGGGTCACGCAGATCGGCGAGCCCCATCTCCAGGAAGCGTCCGCCCCGCGGCAGAAGCCGCAGCGAGGCGTCGATAAACTCTCCCGTCAGCGCATTGAGGACGACATCCACACCTTTGCCATCCGTCGCCGACAGCAACTGCGCCTCGAAGCTCAGATCCCGGGAGCTCGCGATGTGCCGACCATCCAGTCCCATCTGCTCCAGCACCGGCCATTTGGGCGCGCTCGCCGTGCCATAGACCTCCGCTCCAAAATGCCGGCACAGCTGCACCGCGGCCATCCCGACCCCGCCGGCCGCCGCGTGCACCAGGACGCGATCGCCTGGCTGCACCTGGCCGAGCTCCTGCAGCGCATACAGCGCCGTCAGATAGGCCAGCGGCACCGTGGCCGCGGCCTCGAACGACATCCCGGCAGGAACCTTCGCAACCAGCTCCGCCAGCGTCACCGCCCGTGTGCCAAAGCAGCCGAGCCCAAGTCCGAACACGCGATCGCCAACCGCAATCGACGTCACATCCGCGCTGACCGCTTCCACAACACCGGCAAACTCGAACCCGATGCCAGGCGACGCGATCTGCCCCAGCGTGATCAGCACATCGCGGAAGTTCATTCCGGCTGCACGCACGCCGACCCTGATATGACCGGGCAATAACGGCTCCGACACCTCGCCCGCCGCCACCAGGCTCACGCCATCGAGCCGGCCGGGACCGGTGACCGCGACGCGGTAATCCTGCGCTGATGCCGGCGCCTGAAGCGCACCCGCTCCTGCTCCGGCCCGGGCCAGCCGTGGCGCCATCACCGCACCATGCCGCAGCGCCAGCTCGGGCTCCGCTGTCGTCGACAACAGCTTCCTCAGCAACGCCGCATCGATCACAGACCCATCGACGTCCACAAGCTGCAGCCGACGATCCGGATGTTCCGCACGCGCGCTCCGCACCAGACCCCACAGCGGCGCCCGCGACAGCCCCGGGGCACCTTCATCTGGCCCCGTCGCAACCGCTCCGCTCGTCAGCCACGCGACCGCCGTCTCGTTCAGCCGAGCTTCGCCAAGGATCCCCTGCAGCTCGGCAAGACAACGCGCCGCTGCCGCATGCGCTGCCGCAACAAGGCTGCCGCCCACCTCCGCAACATGCTCGAACACGATCTGCGACGGCAGCCCTGTGCCCTCCTCAAGCCGCGCCACCAGCGCCGAGACGCTCTCGACATGATCAAGGCCAAGACGCGCCGCCAGCGCTCCATCGCCGCCCACCATCAGCGGCCGCGCTTCGGGTCCGGCCTCGCTCAACCCCACCGCACGCCACTCCAGCCGGTACAGATGCTGCGCCTCGCTGCGCGAGGCCTGCCGGATCTGCGCCTCGCTCGCTTCCCGCAGCCGCAAGCCCCCAACCCGCGCAACCAGGCGACCCTGGCCATCCGCAAGCTGCAGCCGCGCCAGCGCTTCGCCATCCCCGCCGCGCTCCACAGACGCGCGCAGCCGCAGCTCGCGCGCCCCCATAGCTGCCAGCCTCACCTCCGACCACTCGAACGGCAGCAGCAGCGAACCCGCGCCGGCATGGCTGCCCGCGACAGGGTCAAAGCTCAGAACATGCAGCGCACTATCCAGCAGCGCCGGATGCAGCCCGTACTCTTCCGCAGACGACCTCAGCCCCTCCGCCAGAACCGCCCGGCCGTACACCACATCCCCAACCCGCCACGCCTCGCAAAGCCCCTGGAACGAAGGCCCATAATTGTATCCGCGCCCCGCCAGCGCCGCGTAATGCCCCGTCAGATCAATCGGCTCCCCGCCCGAAGGCGGCCAG
>DASXLF010000010.1:0-2160 GCA_036496405.1 Steroidobacteraceae bacterium
CGGCGAAATCGTCGCCTCGTGCGCGCCGACGATTTCGCTCAGCGCCAGATTGGCGTCGTCGAGTGCATTGCGCGCATCGATCACCGCCTCGTCGGTGGAGTCATAGAACGCCTGCGCCTGCTGGGCATCGCTGCTCGGACCGACTCCGGTCTGCGCGCGCACCTGTGCCTGGTGCAGCAAGCTGCCGAAGGCCTCGCGTTCGGCAAGGTTGGTCGCGAGCTGGTCCGAGGCCGCCAGGATGGCGAAATAAGCCTGGGCCACGCGCAGCACCAGGTTCTGCTGCACACTGCGAAAGCCCGCCTCGGCGGCCGCCGCCTGGAAATCCGCTTCCCTGAGCCGGCTGTAGGCCCCGTAGCTCCACAGCGTCTGCGACAGGCTCAATTCCAGCTGCTGCGCGTTGCCGTAGCAATGCTGCAGCTCACTGGCCGCCGGCAACACGCAGCTGGCACTCACGCTGCCGAAACCGGCGCGCTCGCGGTTGGCGCTGGCGTCGGCCGAGAGTTGCGGCAGCCATTGCGCCAGTGCCTGCGGCCGCGCTTCGATATCGGCTGCTCGCTCGAAGTCCGCCGCCTGCAGCGTGGCATCGTGCGCCACGGCCAGCAGGTACAGCCGCTGCAATTCGTTGGCGCCGGCGTGCACGGGCAGCAGCAGGATGAGGATCAGCAACAGGGCATCGCGGGACATGAGGCCCGAAAGGCAAGCCGCGTGCCAGCGTCGCCGCCGGGCTAAGCGGCTGTTTTATCAGCGTCAGCCGCTGGCAATGCGTACCCGCCAGTGTCCGCCGGACAGATCGGCGGACACCACCGGACAGGCTACGCCGGCGGCTGTTCGCCGGAAAACACGATCGCGGTCGCGCCCTCGACGCTGCCAATGTGCGCGCGGTCACTCACATACAGTGTCACCGGGCACTGGAACCGCAGCGTGCCGCTGACCACCGCACCCGGACCGATCACGATGCGCGGCGGCGGATAGTGCTCGGGAAACCACTCGCGCAACCAGGTCTCGAGCGCGCGGCGCTCGCGCTTGCGCACCAGGATGCCGCCCTCGACGCGGGAGTTGGCGCCGATGTTCATGCCGTGTTCAACAGTCTCGATACCGCCGCCCACATGGGAGCCGGCCACGCCCACCGCGCCATTGACGGTGCTCACGCGGCCGCTGATGTCGGCGGCAGACTCGAGAATGACCGCTCCATTCACCGTGGTCACCGACTGCGCGCGCGCCGCGGTCAGCTGCACGGCGCCATTGACGCTCGACAGACTGCCGGCCACGTCCGTGCCCGGCCCGAGCGTGATCACACCATTCACGGTGTTCACCGCGCCGGACAACCGCACGTCGCGTTGCAGATGAATGCCACCATTGACGGTTTTGGCGGCTGCGGCGCTCGCGCCATCCGCCAGGCTGATGCCGCCGTTGACGCTGTGAACATCGGCCACACTGGCCCCGGCGCCGATTTCGATCGAGCCGTTGGTGCTCGAGACATTACCGGCCTGGCGGTGAGCCTCGATGACAATCCCGCCGTTGACCTGGCTGACGTCCGGTGGCGCTGCCAGCGCCGTACCGGCAAACGTAAGCGCCGCAATGAGCGTGCAGCATCTCATGGAGCTCAGCCGCGCCGCTCGGACGTGCGCACCGGGTGCTCGAAGGTGCGGTAGCGCACTAGCAGTTCCGGTGAGCGCAGTTCCTTCACCGCCGAGCCCAGCACCGCGTCGTAGCAGCGCTCCCACTGCGCGTAGATTAGCGGCGTCAACGGCAGCGGCAGACATGCTCCCATGGCCGCCAGCCGCAGCCGTGCGTACAAGGTGTCCACATCGGCCGGGCGTGACAGATCCAGATCCGCCGATGACACGCTGATGGTCGGCGGAGCGGCGTGTGCCATGGCAGGCAACGCGCCCGCGGCCAGTATCAGCACCGGCCATAGCTTGGTCCTAAACATGATTGCGATCCTCCGGTTGTTGGTTCTCGGACGGGCGTCGCCGCTCGACCGCATACGACAGCAGATTGGCTAATCCGACCGCGGCCGGTATCAGGCCCCACCAGAAGTCCTGATCGTGCGTGCCGTGCATCGCCACCATGAAGGCGCATCCCACCAGCAGCCATATCAGGCCGCGTCGGAACTGCACGCTGGGATTGCGATCGCGGCGTTTGAAATCGCGGAAGAAC
>DASXLF010000011.1:0-2487 GCA_036496405.1 Steroidobacteraceae bacterium
ATCCAGGCTGATGCTGCGCTATTTGGCTCTTTGGACTACCTGCTTTTTGGCGGTGAAGCTGTCGATGTGCAGCAAGTGAGAGCAGCATTGCTGGCTGGGCAACCGCGGCATTTCTTGCATGTCTATGGCCCCACTGAGAGCACCACATTTGCCACCTGGTTCCAGATCGGCCAGATCGATGCAGACGCAATCACAGTGCCGATCGGCCGCCCGCTCTCCAATTATCGAGTTTACGTATTGGACGGTGGTCTGGAGCCTGTTCCGTGCGGGGTTGCGGGGGAGCTTTACATTGCGGGTGCGGGTCTTGCGCGGGGGTATCTTGGGCGTCGCGGTCTGACCGGGGAGCGGTTTGTGGCGGACCCGTATGGGGCTTCGGGGAGCCGGATGTACCGGAGCGGGGATTTGGCGCGCTGGCGCACGGACGGGGTGCTGGAGTTCCTGGGTCGGGCCGATGCGCAAGTGAAGATCCGCGGGTTCCGGATTGAGCCTGGCGAGATCGAGGCTGTGCTGACGCGGCATGCTTGTGTTGGGCAGGCTGCGGTGCTGGCGCGCGAGGATATTCCTGGCAACAAGCGGCTGGTGGCGTATGTGGTTTTGGCGGCGGGTTCGGTTGTGGATGGGTCTGCGCTTCGTTCGCATGTTGGAGCGAGCCTTCCGGACTACATGGTTCCGTCTGCGTTTGTGGTTTTGGAGCGCTTGCCGCTCACTCCCAATGGCAAGCTTGACCGGCGTGCGCTTCCGGCGCCGGATTTTGCCGGGACGCTGACGCATCGCGCCCCGCGCAGCGCGCAGGAGGAGATCCTGGCGGGGTTGTTTGCGGAGGTTCTGGGACTTGAGCGTGTTGGCATTGAGGACAACTTCTTCGAGCTTGGCGGTCACTCGCTTTTGGCGACGCGTCTGATCAGCCGCATCCGCGGCACGCTGGATGTCGAGATTGCGATCCGGGCGCTGTTTGAAGCGCCCACGGTGGAGGCGCTGGCCCGGCGGCTGCACGAGGGTGGTGTGGCGCGACCTGCGTTGGTGGCGCGGCCGCGGCCGGCCGAGCTTCCGCTGTCGTTTGCGCAGCGTCGGCTGTGGTTCCTGCATCGCCTGGAGGGGCCGAGCGCGACCTACACGATCCCGATGGGGCTTCGCCTCAAGGGCGGGCTCGACCATGCGGCGCTGGAGGCTGCGCTTGGCGACGTGGTTGAGCGGCACGAGAGCCTGCGCACTGTTTTCCCGGAGACGCTTGGGGTTGCGCGTCAGGAGATCCTGGGGGTGGCGGCGGCGCGACCGCGGCTTGCGGTGGAGGCGGTCAGCGAGGCGACGCTTGCGGGGGCGCTGTCTGGGGCGGCGCGGCGGGGATTTGATCTGTCCTGCGAGCCTGCGTTGCGCGCGCATCTGTTTGTGCTTGGGCCCGACGAGCACGTGCTGCTGTTATTGCTGCACCACATTGCGGGCGACGGCTGGTCCTCGGCGCCGCTGGCGCGCGATCTTGGCTGCGCCTATGCGGCGCGCTGCCAGGGGCAGGCGCCTGAGTTGCCGGCGCTGCCGGTGCAATATGCCGACTACACGCTTTGGCAGCATGAGGTTCTTGGCCGCGAGGACGACCCGCAGAGCGCGATTGCGCGCCAGCTTGAGTATTGGACCACGGCGCTCAAGGATTTGCCCGACCACATCGAGTTGCCAGCCGACCGGCCGCGCCCTGCCGTCTCCAGCTATCGGGGCGACAGCGTCTCGTTTCACATTGATGCCGAGTTGCACCGCGGCCTTCTGGGGCTCGCCCGCGAGGGGGGTGCGAGCCTGTTCATGGTCCTGCAGGCTGGGCTTTCGGCGCTGTTCAGCCGGCTGGGTGCGGGCAGCGACATTGCGATCGGCAGCCCGATTGCGGGTCGCACCGACGCGGCGCTCGACGATCTGGTGGGCTTTTTCGTCAACACGCTGGTGCTGCGCACCGACACGTCTGGCAATCCGAGCTTGCGCGAGCTTGTGGGCCGGGTGCGCGCCACCAATCTGGCTGCCTACAGCCACCAGGAGCTGCCGTTTGAGCGGCTGGTGGAGGTGCTCAACCCGCAGCGCTCGCTGTCGCGACATCCGCTGTTCCAGGTGATGCTGGCGTTGCAGAACAATGCGCCGGTGAACTTCGATCTGCCGGGGCTGAGCGCCAGCCTCGAACCGGTCGTCACCGCCAGCGCCAAGTTCGACTTGTCTGTGAGCCTTGGCGAGCGACGCGCCCCCGACGGCACGCCGGCTGGCATCGGCGGCATCATCGAATATGCGACTGACCTGTTCGACCGGGTTGGGGTTGCGGCGCTGGGGGAGCGGCTGATCCGGCTTCTGGAGGGTGCGGTTGCGGCGCCCGAGCGCGCGATCGGGGGCCTCGACATTCTGTCGGGGGCGGAGCGCCACACGATCCTGCGGGAGTGGAACCAGACCGCGCGCGCGATCGCGCCCGCGACGCTGCCGCAGTTGTTCGCCGCCCAGGCGGCCGCGAGCCCGGATGCGGTC
>DASXLF010000012.1:0-4916 GCA_036496405.1 Steroidobacteraceae bacterium
AGCTGCGATAACTGCGGTTGTCCGGCAGTCCCAGATCGACCGAAGCAAAATCGCGCGCATCCTGCACGATCAGCAGCCGCGCCTTGAGCGACGGCGCCGCGCCCGGATCCGCCAGCACCTTATCGATGGGTCGGCGAGCGCGCATCAGGCGCAATTGCCCCTGCGTGGCCTGCGCCACATAGGCGACCCCGCACCCAGGAAGGCCGCCGCACAGCAGCAGTGACAGCAGGACTTGCAACGCTCGCGCGGGGCGGCTGCGGCTCTCGGTTAACATGCGCCGATGCAAGTCTATCTGGTTGGCGGTGCCGTCCGGGATGAGTTGCTCGGCCGGCCCGTGAGCGAGCGCGACTGGGTGGTGGTCGGGGCGACGCCCGAGGAGATGGAACGGCTGGGGTATCGGCCGGTCGGGCGCGAATTTCCGGTATTCCTGCATCCGCAGAGCAAAGAGGAATACGCGCTCGCGCGCCTGGAACGCAAGACCGGCGCCGGCTATCGCGGCTTCGTCACCGAGTTCTCGCCGCAGGTGAGCCTGGAGCAGGACCTGATGCGCCGCGACCTGACGATCAACGCCATGGCACGCAGCGCCGAAGGCACGCTGATTGATCCCTATGGCGGTCGCGAAGATTTGCAGCGACGGCAATTGCGGCACGTCTCGGCGGCATTCGTCGAGGATCCAGTGCGGGTGCTGCGGGTAGCGCGTTTCGCGGCGCGCTTTGCCGGTCTGAACTTCCAGATCGCGCCGGCGACGCTGGCGCTCATGCGTACCATGGTGGTCGACGGCGAGGTCGCCGCGCTGGTGCCGGAACGCGTGTGGCGCGAGATGGAACGGGCATTGACCGAGGCGGCGCCAGAGGCCTTTTTCGAAACCCTGCATGACTGTGGCGCCCTGCCGGTGGTGTTGCCCGAGCTGCACTGGAACACGAGCGATCGCGAGGCACTGCGAGCAGCGGTGCGGCTGGCGCCCGACGGCAGCGTGCGCTTTGCGGCGCTGATGGCGCGGACCGCACCACCCATGATCGAGACTCTGTGCGAGCGCCTGCGGGTGCCGAATCCATATCGCGAGCTGGCATTGCTGTGCGCCCGTCTCAAGGAGCGCATACAGGATGCGGCCGGCAGCGATGCCGCCGGCCTGCTGGAGCTGCTCGAGAGCGCTGACGCCTTTCGTCGGCCAGAACGCTTCCATCGGCTGCTGCTTGCATGCAGCGCCGCTGCGCCCACCGTCGACGCACCGGACGCACAGTCGCTGCTACGCGCTGCCGCGACGGTGGCAGGCGGCGTCTCGCTGGCGTCGGCGCACATGGAAGGCCTGCAGGGCGCGCAGATCGCCACCGCATTGCGTGCCGCACGCATCCAAAGCCTCGCTCATTTTCAGAGTGAGCGCCGCAAATCCTGAAGCGCGAAGCCGCGCAGCGGCGCATTGAAGCCGCGCGTGAGGGCCATAACTTTGAAGCGCTCGCCCATTTCCCCGGGCAGCAGCAACTGCCGCGCCTGCCCGGCCAGGCGTGCGCGCGCAACTGCGTCCTCGGCCGCGGCGACTTCGGCCTCGATGCCGCTGGCCAGCAGAAATGCCGCCTGCGTACAGAAACCCGTCACGTCCAGGCCGGCATCGCAGGCGGCTTCGGCCACGCGCGTGAAATCCACCCAGGCCGTAACGTCCTGCACCCCCGGCGACAACAGAGGGTCATCATGCGCGCGATGGCGAAAGTGACAGCGCAGGGTGCCGCGATCGCGCTGCCAGTGGTAATACTCGTGGCGCGGCAGGCCGTAATCGATCAGCAATAGCGCGCCGCGCGCGAGTACCGGCGCCAGGGCCGCAATCCACGGCCCCAGCATCGGGCACAGCTCGGATTCATAGCGCGGCGGCCAGCCGTCGGGTGCCAGTCGCGCCAGCTCCGCCAGCAACTCGGGGCTTGCCGGTCGGTCGGCGTCGATCAACGTTCCGTCGGCCGCTACTCCCACTCCGCGTTCGTAAGCCGCATCGCCATCGATCACGAAGCGCCGGAACGGCAGTGCGTCCGCCACTTCATTCGCGAGCACCACGCCGGCGATGGGAGCCGCGGGTAGCGCATCGAGCCACTCGACGCGTGCAGCGACCGCCGGAGCCAGCACCGACAACGCTTGCCGCTGGCGCGCACGCAGTTCAGCACTCACCTCCAGAATCAGGTAGCGACGCGGCAGTTGCCCCAATACCGCCAGGCGCGCCAATACACCGGCGGCGAGGCTGCCGGTGCCGGCGCCAAGCTCCAGCACCTCCCCGTCCGTGCCCAGCACCTGAGCGCATTGGGTGGCCACGCAGTGCGCGAACAGCGGTGACAATTCCGGCGCCGTGATGAAATCCCCCGCGGCTCCGAATTTGACGCTGCCGGCGCTGTAGTAGCCGAGTCCCGGCGCGTACAGCACCAGCCGCAGGTAGTCCTCGAACGACAGCCAGCCGCCATCGGCCGCGACGGCCGAGCGCACCGCTGCCGCGACCACATCAGAATGGGCCGCCTGCTGGGCCGAGAGCTGCGGCAGCATTGAGGAAGTCTCAGCCGAGGTCATAATCTACGCATGAGTCCCGTACATTCTCTGGCCGGCCAGACGGCCCTCGTGACCGGCGCGGCACGCCGGGTGGGCGCACATATCGTGCGTGCGCTGCACGCCGCGGGCGCCAACGTCATGATTCATTGTCACCGCTCGCTCGAGGAGGCGCAGCGGCTGGCCGAGGAACTCAACCGAGCGCGCAACGCCAGCGCCGACGTAGCAGTCGCCGACCTGTGCGACACGGCACAACTGCCGCGGCTTGTTGCCCGCACCTGTGAACGCTTCGGCGGCCTGAGCCTGCTGGTCAACAACGCCTCGAGCTTCTATGCCACACCACTGGGCAGCATCACGCCGCAGCAGTGGAACGAACTGATGGGCGCCAACCTGCAGGCGCCGCTGTTCCTGGCGCAGGCGGCGATGCAGCCGCTGCGTCGCAGCCGCGGCAGCCTGATCAATATCGTCGACATCCATGGCCTGCGGCCATTGCGTGACTATGCATTGTATTGCACCGCCAAGGCCGGGCTCATCATGCTCACGCGCGCGCTGGCGCGTGAACTGGCGCCGGAAGTTCGCGTCAACGGTATCGCTCCGGGAGCGGTGCTGTGGCCGGCGGGAGGCCTGGAAGAAGAGCGCAAAGAGCGGATACTGGCGCAGATCCCATTGCAGCACGCCGGAGGGCCCGAGGACATCGCGCGCACCGTGCTGTTTTTCGCCGCCGATGCGCCTTACGTGACCGGTCAAATCCTGGCCGTTGATGGTGGCCGCAGCATTGCCTGGTAAGCCTACGCGGCATTGAGGTCCGGCGCGCTCGCGCGCAGGGTGTGCTCGGACTGCGCAAACGCCGCCCATAACGCGCCGATGGTTTCTCCTGAAATCGGGTGCCGCACCTGCGGGGCCAGCTCCGCCAGTGGGCCCAGCATATATACCCGCCGCAGCAGATCGCGCCGCGGCAGCGTATACCCCGGCCCCTCGCCCACCTGATCGCCGTACAGCAGCAGATCCAGATCCATGGCGCGCGGGCCCCACTTGGGATCATCGCGCGCGCGGCCGCATTGGGCTTCGATTCCGTGCAGCACCTGCAACAGCGCCGGCACCAGCAGGTCGGTGGAGAATCCGGCCACGGCATTGAGAAAGTCGTCGCCGTCGAAGCCGAAGGCCGGATTGCGGTAGCAGCCGGAAAAGCGCGTGTCCGGAAAGCGCTCGCGCAGCAGACGCGCCGCCTGCTGCATGCGCGCACCCGGGTCGACATTGCTGCCCAGGGCCACGAAAACTTCGCGCATCACACTAGATCGGCCCGGCGACGCTCGAGGCTGACGCCGACATCACGCGAATCGCGAATGGCGCCGGGCTTGTTCACGCTCACGCGCACCCATGCCAGCGAAAATTCCGCCAGTAACAGCAGCGCCAGCTGGTGCGCGAGAGTCTCCACCAGATGAAACTGCGTTTCCGGCAACCAGGCCAGCACCCGCTTGGCCACGCGCTTGTAATCGACCGTGTCCTCGACCCGGTCGTGGCGCGCCGCGAGCGAGCAGTCGCACGGGATTTCCAGGTCGATCATCAAGGTCTGCGGCGTGCGCCGTTCCCAGTCGATGAAGCCGATGATGCATTGCGCCGTTAGTCCACGCAGGAAAATGCGATCGCCGTGATAGGAATCGCCGTGATGCTCGCTCATGCGCGCAAGTCTACCGCGCCTGCCGGCGCGCCCGTGCGCTCGCCGGGCGGCCGCAGCTCCGACAGCGGCCAGCGCGCCCGCACTTCGACGGCGTTGCCCGCGCGTTCGCCGGCGAGCAGGCGCTGCAGCCCGGCGACCGCGATCATGGCGGCATTGTCGGTACAGAACTGCAGACGCGGGTAGTACACGCGCACGCTCTTTGCCTGCGCCTCGCGCGTCATGCGGGCACGCAGTTCCAAATTGGCGCCGACGCCGCCGGCGACCACAAGTGCGCCATGTCCGGTGTGCTCGAGTGCCCGCAATGCCTTCGCGCACAGCGTGGCGACAATGGCATCCTGCACCGCGAATGCCGCGTCGGCCCGGGCCTGCGGATCCAGAGGCGCCGCACGCACGGCCTGCATGACCGCAGTCTTCAACCCGGAAAAGCTGAACTCGAAGCCGGGCCGGTCCAGCATGGGGCGCGGAAACGAGTACACGCCGGGACGGCCGCCGGCCGCCAGCCGCGCCAGTTCCGGGCCGCCCGGATACGGCAGGCCGAGCTGCTTGGCGGTCTTGTCGAAGGCCTCGCCGGCGGCATCGTCACGCGTCTGCCCGAGGATGCGATAGTCGCCCACGCCGCGCACGTCGATCAGCATGGTGTGTCCGCCCGATACCAGCAATGCCACGTGCGGAAACGGCGGCGGCGGAGTCTCGAGCATGGGTGCCAGCAGATGGCCCTCCA
>DASXLF010000013.1:0-4592 GCA_036496405.1 Steroidobacteraceae bacterium
AGAACGGCATTGCGGTGCGGGAAGCGCCCGAATTGGGCGATGATTTCCCGGTGCCGGGTTGCGGCGCTGTAGGCCTCGTGGAATGTCATGCGCAGCTCGGCGGGTGCCTCGTCCAGCAGGCGCCGGAATGCGGCCACGGATTCGTCCTGGATATCGAGCGATTCGGCATGCTGCAGCGGCATGTAGAAGAAGATGCGCTCCAGCGGATCGAGCGCCGAGTCGGCGCCGTACAGCATGCCCGAGACGCTCAGCGACAGCGCTGCATGGTCCTGGGCGTAGGCTTTGGCCGTGTCGCGGTAGAAATGCCGGGAGAATTGGTCCAGCACCACGATCAGCGCCAGGCGCCGGCGCGGGCTGGAATTCCAGCTGTCGAGCTCGCCGCGCTCGGCCGCGATGATGGTGTCCGCAAAACGCTGGCGGATCAGCTCATCGGTCTGCGCCGTCAGCTCCGGGCCTACCGACGCACCAAACCATAAGCGGGTGTGCTGCTGCACCGAGGCGGCGGTATACGGCCGCGGTCCGAACCAGAACACCAGGACTTGCTGGGGGCGAACTGGCGAAGACATGGTGGCAGTGAGCGCGCCGCGCTCATTCGCACAGGCTTTCCAGATAGCCCTGTGCGAGAAACGACAGTCGTTTTCGGGCCAGTGCGCGTGCCTTGGGCGCATCGACGATGTGCTCGAGCGGACCGGTCACCAGCATGCGGCGCACTGCCGGGTCGCTGGCTGACACACGCGCCATCTTGTTCAGCACGGTGAAACCGCGGTAAATCTTGTCGCGTGGGGTGCGGTTGCCCTCGATGGAGCGTGCGAGGTACTGGCCGAATCGGCTGTACAGAAAGTAATCGTCATTCCCGACCTGGAAGCGCGCCTCGGCGAAGAAGTCGGGGAAATTCTTCTCGAGATACTGATTAACGTGGTGAAGACGGGGCCCAGGTTCGCTGGTAGCGGACGCTTTGCGTTTCTTCATTGCCGTAATCACACTCCTCGTAACGCGCGCGCACCATAGGGCACATCGACTGGCGATGCAATAGGACAGCGCACAGAACGGTTACTTGGATTGGCCGCGATGCGGTTTGGATTTTTTGCGCCCGCCGGGCGCTCGCCGCTCGACCACGCCGGCGGCCAGCTCCCGCCCTTTGACGCGCACGCGCTGCAAGCGCTGCAGCACGTCCGGCGGCATGCCGGCCGGAAGCCGCACGAACGTGTGCTGTTCCTGGATGTCGATGCCGTTGATCTGCGAGCCGTCGAGATCCGCCTCGTTGGCGAGCGCCCCGACGATGTTGCCGGGCTGCACGCCATGGGCGCGACCGACATCGAGACGATAGGTCTCCTGCGGCCCGAAGCGTGCGCCCTTACGAGCGCCGGGCCGCGGCCGCGCACGCGATACGGGTTCGGGCTCCGGCCTCTCGCGCGCTTCCAGTAGCAGGGACTTGGTACCCTGGGCCATGCTCGCCAGCGCCGCCGCCACGTCGACCACGTCGGCTCCGCTTTCGCGCGCAAAATCCTCGACCACGCCGCGATAGGCAGTGGATGCGCCGCTGGCCAGCGCGCCCGCAATGCGCTCCTTGAAGCGGCTGATGCGTCGCTGATTGACGTCATCCAGCGTCGGCAGATTCATGGCCTCGATGGACTGTCGCGTGGCGCGTTCGATGATGCGCAGCATGTTGCGCTCGCGCGGCGCGATGAACAGTATGGCCTCGCCATTGCGGCCCGCGCGGCCGGTGCGGCCGATGCGGTGCACGTACGATTCGGTATCGTGCGGGACGTCGAAATTAACGACGTGACTGATGCGATCCACGTCCAGACCGCGCGCGGCCACATCGGTGGCCACCAGGATATCGACGGCGCCGGATTTCAGCTGGGCGATGGTGCGCTCGCGCTGCGCCTGCTGCAAATCGCCATTGAGCGCGGCGGCGGCGAAGCCGCGCGCGATCAGCCGCTCAGCCAGTTCCAGCGTGGACTGCTTGGTGCGCGCGAACACCAGCATGCCATCAAAACTTTCCACTTCGAGGATGCGTGTCAGGGCATCCAGCTTGTGCATGCCACTGACCATCCAGTAGCGCTGGCGGACGTTGGCGGCGGTGGTGGTCTTGCTCCTGATGGTGATCTCGCGCGGATTGCGCAAATGACGCTGACAAATGTGACGTATGGCCGATGGCAGCGTGGCGCAGAACAAGGCCACCTGCTTGTCGCCCGGGGTACGCGACAGGATGGTTTCGATGGCGTCGACGAAGCCCATGGCCAGCATCTCATCGGCCTCGTCCAGCACCACGAAGCGGATGCCTTCCAGCGCCAGAGTGCCGCGCTCCAGGTGGTCCATCACCCTGCCGGGCGTGCCGACGACCACGTGAGCGCCGCGCTTCAGCGCATTGAGCTGCGGCGTATAGCTCTGGCCGCCATAGATAGGGAGAACGTGAAAGCCGCGCAGGTGCGCGGCGTACTTCTGGAAGGCCTCGGCCACCTGAATCGCTAGCTCCCGCGTGGGCACCAGCACCAGTGCCTGCGGCGCGCGTTGCGTGAGGTCCAGCCGCGAGAGCAGCGGCAGGGCGAAGGCCGCCGTCTTGCCCGTGCCGGTCTGTGCCTGACCCAGCAGATCCGTGCCGCCGAGCAGCACCGGAATGGTAGCCGCCTGGATCGGCGTCGGGATTTCGTAGCCGACGTCGGTCAATGCTCGGACCACGGGCTCGATCAGACCGAGATCGGCAAAGGAGCGCGAAGGAGGGGAGTCAACGGATTGCATAGCGGAGGCCGGCGCAGAAACTGGGCGCGCAGTGTAGCGGCTCGCCGCCGCGCGCGCTGTCTCTCCGCCGCCGGTGAGCCGCGGCGCAACATAACGAGTGATCAGCGGGTCTTGATCGGCTCCGGATCGCCCTCGCGCGCCTCGCTCTCTTCGGTGTCCGCCTCGATATCCTCGAGACTGCGGTCTTCGAGTTCCGCCTCGGGCATGGCCGTGCGAACCGACGGGTTGAGCTCACGGTCTTCGTCGATGCGCGGCTGCCAGGGTTTCTTGCGTTCCATATCTGACTCCTCGATGCCCGGGATCAGTCGGGCGTCGTCGGAGGGATTGTACTGGCGGCGGGGCGCGCCGCCATAGGAGGGCGCTGACGCGAGCGGCTCAGTAGGCGTTGCTATGCGGGAACACCATGAGCGCGGTCCGAAACAGAATCTGAAGATCCAGCCACAGCGACCAGTTACGCAGGTAGTCCAGGTCATACTGCACGCGCAGGCGCATTTGCTCCACCACGCTGGTCTCACCACGAAGGCCATGCACCTGCGCCCAGCCTGTCATGCCCGGACGCACCTTGTGGCGAATCATGTAGCCGCTGATGAGCTTGCGATACAACTCGTTGTGCGCCACCGCGTGCGGGCGCGGGCCGACGAAACTCATCGTGCCCTGCAGGACATTGAACAGTTGCGGCAACTCATCCAATGAAGTGCGCCGCAGAAAACGGCCCACGGCGGTGATTCTCTGGTCCCTTGGCACGGCCTGAACCACTACTGCACCGTCTTCCCATACGGTCATGGTGCGAAACTTGTAGACCAGGATCTCTTCGCCATTCAGGCCGTAGCGCCGCTGCTTGAAAAGCACCGGTCCGGAGGAGCTGATTCTTACCGCCAAGGCGATCATCAACATCAGCGGCCAAACCAGAAGCAGCGCCACCGATGACAGCAGCACGTCGATGGTCCGCTTCTTCACCGCATTCATGCCGTGGAACGGGGTATCGCAGATGGCGAGCATCGGTATGCCATGCATCTCGACGCAGCGGGCCTGCACCAGATCGAACGCAAATATGTCCGGCACGAAGTAGACCGAGGCGGTCGAATCGCGGAATGCGTGCAACAGCTCCTCGATGCGCGGCGCATTGCTCATGGGCAAAGCAATGTAGATGGCATTGATCGCATGCCGCTGGACAAATGCGGCGACGTCGTGGCACTTGCCCGAGAACTGCTCGCGAGTCTGCCGGGGCAGGCGATCGAGGCTGCGGAAATCAAAGAAGCCCATGAACGTGCCGCTGCCGGCGCTTTCGGCAATGCGACGCGCCAGCTCGGCACCGACCTCGTTGGCGCCAATGATGATGTGCCGGTCGTGGGTCGAGCGCGTGCGTGCCAGAACACGGGTACTCCAGTAGTCGCCGATGATCAGGGCGATTGGTGTGAGCGCGAACCAGCTCAGCATCATCCGGCGCGGAAACAGGTCATCGACCTTCAAGGCAAAGCCGAGAAACAGCAGCAGCGCAACCGCCACGCTCCATTCGAGCAGCAGGCCAGAAATATTGGCCTTCGCCGGTGCGCAGGAGTTCTCCGAAAGCATTCGCAAGGGTCCAAATACCTGGCGCGCAATCAACACCGCGGCCACCGCCAACGCCCCGTGAGCCAATGTGATTGGCTGCGAGGTCAACACAATGGCTATCAACAGCGCGATTGCCACCACCGCCGGCTTGGCCCAGTACTTGAGCAGCGCCAGAAAGGGCGGCTCGACGGTACCGAGCTGCACGGTCTTCTGCACCGAAGCGTCGGACAGAGCGGATACGCCGGCGTTCGACCGAATCTTCACCACAGGGACTTCAATGCCGTCGGCCAGGCGGCCAT
>DASXLF010000014.1:0-1640 GCA_036496405.1 Steroidobacteraceae bacterium
GTGCCGCCATACGTATCGTTCCCTGCTAGGATCGAGCGGATGCGCACGACGTTGCCGCCGCCGCTCACTCCTGGCGTAAAATAGACCGTGCCGTTCTCACAGCTGTTGCATTGCAAATCGAGGGAGTTGTCCTGGCAGCTTCCAGCGCTGCCTGTGAACATCACACCCCACATAGCCGGGGCACCAACGGCAGGATCGCCAGCCGAGCCATTCAGTCGATTGCCGCTGCCCTCAAGCTGAATACCTGTGCCATTAGCAGCACCACCCCAGTTGCAGCCATCAGCGGTGACATATCCGGTCACACGCATCGGCGCTGTGTAGGCGCCCTCGAAGTAGCAGCCATGAAAGAACCCCGGCCCGCCGTCACAGTTCACCGCGTAGCGTGTCCGCACCGTCGCGCTGCCAGACGTGCTATGCCGCGTCCAGATGTGGCTGCCATGCATCAAGATGCCGCCGCCGTTTGAGTCAATGAACAGACCGTCAAAGTTGTTATCACGCGAACGAGACGCATCGACGATACGCATGCCGTAAACGATGCTGTCGTGCGGGCCGTCCATCCACCAACCGTGCTCACCGCAGGTATCAATCAGCACGTTGTTAAAATAGCCCTCCATGGTGAACGCATCGAACCCGGGGCAGATGCCCGCTGGATCGGAGGACGTCCATCCGGTGTACATGCCATAGGTTGCGCAGTTGGTGATGTAGACGTTCTCCATGATTGGCTTGCAGCCGAAGATCCACAACCCTCCACCGCCGGTATTCCCGGCGCCGGCATTCCAGTTCCCATCGATGGTCAGATCGCGCAGCGCATAGCCATCCACATAGTCGGTCACCGCCGAACCGGATTGCCCCATGTTCGCCGCTGTGTTGTGGCCATAGATCACGTCCAGGCCATTGAAGCCGGAGAGTTGCTTGATGTCCGGGTCCGTCACGGTGACCTGGCCGGCGACGGCTTGAGCACGGCCGCTGCCGATCCAGTTGCTCCCGGTGTAGATCACCAGCTGACGCACGCGAATGCCGGGCACGAACCGCACTGGATAGCTGCCGTTAGCGCGCGACCATGTATCGGCGCGCTGGCAGGCGTCCGTGCTGTCGAAAATGCTGTCGGCAATGGCGCCGAACTGCGTGACTGAGATCGGCGAGCCATTGAGCGCCAGCGCCCAGGTCCGGCCGTCGGCGTCGTTGATAAGCGTGCCGCCATTGTCAGTATCTGCGTTACCGATGATGTAGACCCCGCCACCGTCATCACCAGCGTTGTGCCATCCGGCGAGCAGGATCGGGCCGCCGCCCAGCGTCGCTGCGGTGCCAGCGCGCAATGCCGCCACGTTGGCGACAGTGGTCAGGCCTGAGACGGTAATGCCTCCTCCACCACCGGGAGGCGGAGGGGTGATGGCTCCGGCGCCGCTGCTGGCATTGACCCACTTGGCGCCGTCCCACCGCCAGATGACGGCGTTGGGGCCGGAGTAGATCATGCCGACGCTGGGGCCGTTCGGGAAATCAAGCGGCATCGTTAAGCCTCCTGGTGAGCGCGATCTTAACCACTACGCCAGCACCAGGACGCGGGCGGCTTGCGAGGTCACGCCACCAGCCGCGGTCGCCAGCGTCATCGCCGGAGCATCGCCGCTCAGCACCAGGTGGTC
>DASXLF010000015.1:0-10527 GCA_036496405.1 Steroidobacteraceae bacterium
GGGCAGCGACCGCCTGATCTCACCGACGCGGTTTCACAATTCGGTGCACAACGCGGCCGCCGGCTACTGGAGCATCGCCCACGGCTGCACCGAGGCATCGGTAACGGTGTGTGCCTATGACGCCAGCTTCGCTGCCGGGCTGATCGAGGCGCTGTCGCAGATAGCTCACGACGGCTGCGCCGTGCTGCTGTTCGCCTACGACGCCGACTATCCGCCGCCGCTGCGCCAGTCCCGTCCGATCAGCGATGCCTTTGGCGTCAGCCTGCTGTTGGGACCCCCGGAATCGCCGTGCGCGCTCGCGAATCTCAAGATCGAGTCATGCACGCAAGCCCCGAGTGTGCTCGAGCAGCCGCAGCTCGAGGCCTTGAGGCTATCCAATCCCGCAGCCCGCAGCCTGCCATTGTTGCAGCTGCTGGCTGAGGCGCGCAGCGGCAGCGTCGTGCTCGAGTATCTGGACCGCACGAATCTGGCGGTTGAGCTGCAGATATGAACCTCGACCGCCCGTGGATCGCCGAGCACATCCCGCACCAAGGCCGCATGTGCCTGCTCGATCGGGTGCTGTCCTGGAATGACGGCTGCATCGAGTGCCTCAGCGGCACACATCGCGCGCCCGATCATCCGCTACGAGCTCACGGGCGACTGGGGGCGTCCTGCCTGATCGAGTATGCCGCGCAGGCGATGGCCGTTCATCGTGCTCTGCTGCAGCCGTCGCTGCCGGGAGCAAGACCTTTCGGGATGCTCACCAGCGCACGCGCGGTGGAACTGCTGGTCGCGCGGGTGGATGACCTGGCCGGGGATCTGCTGATACGCGCCGAGCGCCAGCACAGTGATGCCCGCGGCGCACTGTACGGCTTTCGGGTCAGCGAGGGTGCGCGCCTTCTGGCGCATGGCCGGGCAAGCCTGCTGCTGGCAATGCCGGCGTGAGCGGCAGCGTACGTCGCGCATTGGTGACCGGCGCCAGCGGCGGCATCGGCGCCGCAATCTGCCGCCGCCTGGCACGTTCGGGGCATCGCCTCTATCTGCATGCGCATCAGGGTGGCGAGCGGGTACAGGCGCTGGCGCGGGAACTCAACGCGGCGGGCGAGCGTGCGCAGGTGCTGCGCTTTGATGTGACGGATCAGGCCGCTACATTGGCGGCACTCGAACAGGTGCTGGAGAGCGGGCCAATTCAGGTGCTGGTCAACAACGCCGGTATTCACGACGACGCCGTGTTACCGGGCATGACGGCGCGGCAATGGCATCGCGTGCTCGACGTTTCGGTGCACGGCTTTTTCAATGTGACGCAGCCATTGCTGCTGCCAATGATCCGCACCCGTTGGGGGCGCATCGTCAATATCTCCTCGGTCGCAGCGCTCACCGGCAACCGCGGCCAGGTCAACTACGCCGCAGCCAAAGGCGCGCTCAATTCCGCCACTCGGGCGCTGGCGCTGGAGCTCGCAAGCCGGGGCGTGACCGTCAATGCCGTGGCTCCCGGCATCATCGCCACCGACATGAGTCAAGGGCACTTCGATGCCGCGAGCATTGAACAGCTGGTGCCGATGAAGCGTGCGGGCAGCGCCGATGAGGTGGCACACGTGGTCGACTTCCTCACCGGGGAGAGCGCCGGCTATATCACCGGACAGGTGATCAGCGTCAACGGGGGCATGATCTGACGCACGGTCCGCCAGCGGCCGCCGGGTTTATACTGGGGACATGAAACCGTCAGTGCGAGCGTTGCTGTGGGGACTGCTGCTGGCCGCGGCCGTGACCCCGTCGGCGCAGGCCGCGCTCAGCTGGCCGTGGAGCGACAATGCCAAAACCAGGCACACCGCCAGAACATTTCACGCCACCGTGCAGCATCCGGTGCGGCCCGTGGGCAATGCCAGCAAACGCGTGGTCAAGCCAGTGACCGGGGCGCGGCCCATCGGCAAGACCATACTGGCCAAGCGGCCGCCCTAGAACCGGATCGTTAGGTGTGGTCGCCGCCTCGACTCACGGAATTTGACGGCTGCCAGGGAATTTCGCGGGGAACGATACTCTCGACCTTCCCGCCAGCGTTGAGGGGCGGGATACGGTACTCCACCAGTCCGTGGATGAATGTTGCCTCGTAGACATCCTTTCCGGCGCGATCGACGCCTTTGAAAGTCAGAGCCTTGAACGCACCCACTCTTTGATGCCTTGCTTCGATGAGAGGTCGTAGCCCATGCACGCCCTTAGCCATCGCCGGTGACATGTCCTCGTAATTCGGCTGCCCCTTTTCGCATCCTACGATGTAACCACGCAGAAACGCTTCAGTTCCCGGATCGGCGGTATTGTCCTTGATGCGTCGATCCAGTGCCGCCTCGTACCTCTCCGCAACAAATTCATCGACCTTGAATGCCGGTTTCTCGAACCCGGCCTGATGAAGGATGAGCTTTGTGACTTGCGCTCGAGCATCCATCACGAAGCTGATTTGCGCCGCAACAACAATGGCAAAGAACTTGCTTTCACTTTCCGGAAAGAACCGGACTGGTGCAACGCCGGCGCGCTTCTCCGTGTTGAGTTGCTCGAAAAAATTACCCCCCTCGCGGAAGATATGCAAAAACTTGTTTGGCGCGTGAGCGAATTGGTAATACCCGACATACTTGTCAAAATTCTTCGGATCGAATGGTGCGACGGTGCGCGGCCTGGCCTGCTCAGAGCCGCGTTGTGCAATCTCATAACGTCGCCGTGCGACCTCAATATCTGCAAGTGTCACTGTCGCAGTCGACGCTTGTGCGGCGTTTGAGTTCTTCGCCACGTACTGCTTCAGTTGCTCCCAGCTGGGAAATCCGTACTGACGGGCAATGCAGGACTGCGCGTCGTGTAGCCCCAGCTGCATCGTGCTCAGTTCGGTGTCGTTCTGGTCCTTTGCAGCGGGCAGATGTTGACGAAAGGCTGTCAGCGCAGCGGGATCTTGGGCGTGATATTGACGAAGCAGGCTTTTAGCCTGTTTGCGCAGATGGTCGAGATTCGGCCGCTCGGGAAGGGAGCTCATGGGAAACCTCCATGCATTTACGCCGAAGGTCCGCAATACCGGCTGCACAAAGGTATTGGTTGTCACGACACGTCAAGTGGGTTCGACCCTGCCCGCGGACCCGGGTGCGGCTTGCTCCGCACGGACAATGCTACCCGAGCACTGCAAGGGCGCCAAGTGTCCGCCGGACCTTAGCTCGTGATATCGCTAGGGCGAAGCCGGCTATGCGCTCGGGATCAGTGGCACCGGCGCGGCCAGCTTCCAACGCCGGTGGGTCCACATCCAGTCAGCCGGTTCGGCACGGATCTGCGTCTCCAGGATGCGGGCATAGCGTTCCGTGAAAATCTCCGGCTGCAGGCATTCCCCGGCCGCGGCCAAGGGATAGAAAGTCATTTCATAGTGGCCACGGCTGGTGCGGCGCATGGCCGTGAAGAAGGTGGCGTAGCCGGTCATGCGGGCAATCTCGGCCGGACCGGGGTAGAAGGCCGTATCCGTGCCCAGAAAGGACACCCATTGACGACCGGCACTGCTGGCCGGTATCTGATCGGCCATCAATGCGATCGCGTGCAGCTCGCGGCGCCGGCGCGCCACCGTGCGCACCAGTCTCTTGGCAGCAATCATGCGGGCACCAAAGCGACTGCGCAGTTTCAGCAGCTCGCGATCGGCTCCGGCCGAGTGCAGCGGTTTGTAGGCGGCATCGGTCGGCACCTTGAATTCCAACGCTACCGCCTGCAGCTGCCATTCCCAGTTGGCCAGATGCGCGGCCACCAGTATCACCGAGCGTCCGGCATTTATCTCCGCGTTGACCAGCGCAGAATTGGTAAAGCGAACCCGGCGGCGCAGCTCTTCGGCCGAAATGTTCGCCAGCTTCATGAGCTCCGCGATCACCTGACCGAGGTGCCGGTAGTAGGCGCCCAGAACGGATTCGATTTCGGCCGGCGGAAAGGTCGGAAAACAACGGCACAGATTGGCGCGCGCCACGGCCACGCGATAGCGCAGCACGTGCCGCAGGATAAAGGCCAGCACCGCCGTCATCGGATAGAGCACTTCCCACGGCAGGTGCGCCACCAACCGCAGCCATAAAGTCGAACGCCCTGCGCGTGAATCTGCCGCCATCAATCCCATCTCACCCTTTGCAAACGTCGCGCAGTGTAGGCGTTTTCCGGCGCGTCCGCAGTGCTGCGACGCACGCGCCGGCGCCGCCGGTCGCCTGCGGCGATGGTCTTTTGAACCTTGGGCGCGCTAAGGTGCGCCCCTGCGGCGCTGCGGCGCCATTATGAAAAATCATAGGCCGGCATGCTCTGGGTCAAAGCGCTGCACTTGATCGCCGTGATCGCCTGGCTGGCAGGACTGTTCTACTTGCCGCGAATCTTCGTGCACTACGCCGAAGGGCAGCGTCAGGGCGAGGACGTGCGCCGGCTCGTGATCATGGCTCGCCGCCTGTTCGGCTTCATGACCGCAACGGCGATAGCGGCGCTGCTGCTCGGCCTGGGGTTGTGGCTGGGCTATCACGATGGCGGTCGCTGGCTGATGGTCAAGCTGCTGTTCGTACTCGGCCTCATCGGCTATCACCTCACCTGTCGCGTGCTGCTCGGGCGCATGCTTCACGGCACGCCGATGCCGTCGCCACTGGCGCTGCGACTGTTCAACGAGACCGCATTACTGTTGGTGGTGCCCATCATCCTGCTGGCCGTGGTGAAGCCCTTCTGATCTGGCTAGATCGTTCGGCTGAACAGCATCTTGTCGGGCAGGCGGCGCGACAGCCGGGCATCGAAGGCCATGCAGATATTGCGCAGGAAGGCGCGGCCCTTGTCGGTGACGCGACAGCGGGCCTCTCCCAGCTCGATCAGATGGTCAGCTGCCGGCTCGGCCAGCCGCTGCGACACTGTGGCCAGGTAGTCGGTGTAGTCCACGGCGGCGTCCCAGCTGGTTTCGAAATGGGTCATCAGTCGCAGAATATGGCGCCGCAGGACCTGGTCTTCGCCATTGAGCACATGGCCGCGGTGAATCGGCAGCTCGCCCGCTTCGACGCGCTGCTGGTAGTGACGCAGGTCTTTTTCATTCTGCGCAAAGGCATCGCCAGCATCACCGATCGATGATACGCCCAGTCCGATCAGCGGCCGCGTGCAAGCTTCCGTGTAGCCCATGAAGTTGCGATGCATGGCGCCCGATTGCTGTGCCTTCCACAGGGCATCGGATTCCAGGGCAAAGTGATCCATACCGATTTCACGGTAACCTTCGCGCTCGAGGCGTTCGCGTCCGCGCTCACGCAAGGCTCGCTTGTGCTGACCCTGTGGCACGTCCGCCTCGGTGAAGCGCCGCTGCCCCGGCTTGATCCAGGGCACATGCGCGTAACCGTAAAGGGCGATGCGGTCGGGCCGCAGACGGCACACCGCATCCATGGTGGCCTCGATGCTTGCCAGCGTCTGCAGGGGCAGGCCATAGATCAGATCGAAATTTACGCTGTCAAAGCCCAACGCGCGTGCGCTGCGGCTGACATCCCCGACCTCGGCCTCACTCTGCACACGATTGACGATCTCCTGGACACGCGGATCGAAGTCCTGCACGCCCAGGCTGATGCGCCGGAACCCGTGGCGCGCCAGCACGCCCAGCTGCTCGGCGCCGGTGACGCGGGGATCCACTTCTACCGACGCGACGGCTCCCGGCCGAAGGCGTGCGCGCGACAGCAGACCGGCCAGCAGGACCTCGATCTCCTGCGCGCTCAGAAAGGTGGGCGTGCCGCCACCCAGATGCAGCTCGCCGAGCTCCAGGCGCTCACGTCCCAGCGGGCGCAGATACAGATCCAACTCCGCGTGCAGTGCTTGTACATACGGCATGACAAAACTGTGACTACGGGTAATGCGCGTATTGCAGCCGCAGAACGTACACAGGGTGCGGCAGAAGGGTATGTGCACATACAGCGCGGCGCCGGCATCATCGTCGGCATCCAGGGCCCGTCCAATATGCTCGAGCCACTGGCGCTGGTCCGGGGTGCTCTCCCAGTACGGCACCGTCGGGTAACTGGTGTAGCGCGGGCCGGCGACGTCATATTTGACCATCAGAGGATCGGCCACTGGAGCGCTCATGCGAACATCTCCCGCTGGATCCTGAGCGCCAGGTGCACGTTGGCTTCCGGCGTGGTTTGCAGCACGCCATGTCCCAGTCCGCAGATCCAGCCAGTACGCAGCGCCGCCGGCTGATCGAGCAGTCGCGCGAAATAGTCGCGCAGGCGTGGTTCCAGCTGCGTCGGCGGCAGCAATAGCCAGTGCGGATCGATGTTGCCCTGCACGCTGCAATGTCCGCGCTGTGCGTGCAGTACGTCAATCAGGTCCTGTCGCCAGTCCACTCCCAGGCACTGCAGATCGATCTCGCGCAGCGACTGCCAATGCGCCGGCCCGGTATCGCGCGAGTAATAGATCACCGGCGTGTCCGGACAACGGGCGCGAAATTCACGCATCACCGTCGCCAGCGGCTGCGCCGCATGACGGGCGAACTGTGGCGCAGACAAGGTCCCGGCGGCGGTGTCGAAGATCGCCACGCAATCGGCGCCCGAGTGCACCTGCAAGGCCATGTTGGCGGCCAGCAGCACGCACAAGCGCTGATTGAATCCCCGGTAAAGGCCATCGTCCAGACCGTCGAGGCTGCTGCGGGCAAAGCCTTCGTGCGAGCCGGCGACGGCGTAGGCATAAAGCGTAAAGGGTCCGCCCACGAAGCCGATCAGCGCCGTGGCCGGCGACAACCGCGCGCGCACCAGTTCGATCGCCTCGCCCTGGAACGACATATGCGCGGCGCAAGCGGCGCCGCCCTGCAGTTTGTCCAGGTCCGCCACCGTCTTCAGGTACCAGTCGAGCTGCGGTCCGGGCGCATATCGCAGCCCCATGCCCATGGCTTCCAGCGGAAACAACAGATCCGAAAACAGAATGGCCGCATCGAAGCCAAATTCCTCGATTGGTCCGAGCGTCACCTCGGCGGCGAGCTGCGGCTGCTTGCACAGCTGCACGAACTCGTGCCGGGCGCGCAGCCTCTGGTAGTGGCGATGGTAGCGACCGGCCTGACGCATGAACCATACCGGCGGCCGTGCGGGGTTACGGCCGGCGAGCGCTTGCAGCAGCAGCGATTCACTCACGCTGAATCTCGGTGAGCAGGTAGCCGACGCCGCGGATGCTGCGAATGACGCGCGGGTCGGCGGCATCGACCTCGATCAGTCTGCGCAGGCGCACGATGAAATTGTCGACCGTGCGCGAGGTAGGAAATTCATCCGATGACCACGCACGATCGAGGATCTCATCGCGGCTCACGGCCTTGCCGGCGCGCTCGGCCAGCAGCCGCAATACCGCACTCTCCTTGTGGGTGAGCGACTGGCTCTGTCCGTCCACCGTGGCCAGGAAGCGCTCGAAGTCTACCAGTGCGCGGCCGATGCGCACCTGGCCACGCATCTCGCCCGGGACCTGCGACAGGTCCTGCGCGCGCTTCAGGCAGTTTTGAATACGCAGCAACAACTCGCGAAAGTGAAACGGCTTGGCCACGTAGTCGTCAGCGCCGAGTTCCAGCCCGCGAATGCGGTCCTCGGCATTGGCATGCGCGGTGAGGAAGATGATGGCCGTGGCGGGCGCGCGTTCGCGCAGCAATCGGGCGAGCTCGAAGCCATTGCCGTCCGGCAGGCCGACGTCCAGCAGCGCCAGCTGATAGCTGTCCTCGCCGATCGCGCGCCGCGCACTGGCCAGTGAGTCGGCGCGCGTGACGGCGAAGCCGGCGCTGCTCAGGCGTTCGATCAGGGTCTCGGCGACGTTGCGTTCGTCCTCGACCACCAGCAGACGCGCGGCAGCGTTCATCCGATCGCGAACCACAGCTCGGCGCGAAAACCTTCGCCGGGCGCGGTATTGAAGCGCACGCGGCCACCCATGCGCTGCATCAGACGCCGTACCAGATACAGGCCGACGCCGGCACCGCTGGAGTTTGCGCCGCGACCGAACAGCCGCCCCAGACGACCAGTACCGGCGGCAATGCCCTGGCCGTTGTCCTGATACTCGAGCAGCAGCTGCTCGCCGCGCACGGTAGCCGTGAGGCGCACGCTGACCGGATTCACGCGCGCATGACGCACCGAGTTTTCGACCAGATTTCGCAGGATCATCTGCAGCGCGCCGGCATCGGCCCGGATCGGCGGCAGGTTGGAGTCGACGTGAGCGAGCACGTCCACCGCCGCACCGTAACCCTGCACGATGCTCTCGAGCGCGCGCGCCAGCCAGGCATGCAAAGGTATCGACTGCTCCCGCAGCGGTCCGCCGCCTTCAATGCGCGCCAGCTCCAGAGTCTTGTCGATCTGCGATTCGAGCCGGTGCGAGTCCTCGAGCAGTCGGCGCGCAAGCTCCGCCGGCCGCTCACCTTCGGCAATGGCTTCCGCCTGCAGCCGGATGCTGGTCAGCGGCGTGCGCAGCTCATGGGTCACCGAGGCGAAAAATGCCTGCATGCTGCGGGCGCGCTGATGCTCGCGCCAATACAGCCACGCCAGCAGCATCGACACCGCCAGCAACAGCGCCAGCGAGGTGCTGGATTCGCCGATCAGCATGAGACGGGTTCGCGACCATTGCGCCGCGGCCACTCCGGCATCGCCGCCATGCAGCGCCTCGAGCGCGGCGAGGCGCCGCGCCTGGCGCTCGATGAGCGTCATCCACCACACCACCAGCACCAGTTGCAGGGACAGCCAGGTTGCGGCGGCAATCGCCAGCAGCATGGTGCGACGCATGGGCGCCGTGCTGAGACCACCTTTGCCGGCATTGTCTTTCACAAGCCGAGCCAGGCGCGCCATTGAACCGCGGAAGGAAACATGCGCAGATTCTGCACCTGTGCGCGCCGCAGGTGCTGATAGGTCTTGCCGGGGGCACACGCATGCTGCGCCTGACCGGCAACGCGCCCGGCCCAACGATCGAACTGCGCGCTGCTATGCCAATACACGTGGCTGGCATCATGGGCGGGTGCGTCACCCGCCTGCGCGGCCGCATCGCCCGTGTCGCGGTGCCGATAACTGGCGATCGCCTGTCCGGCGCTCCAACCCTCGGCAGCGGCAGCGTGCGTGAGCACGGGCCAATGTGACAAGGGCGGCAACTGCAGCAGCGGCTCCTGCAGCAGCGGCTCGAGCAGCGCTACCCCCAGACCGTCGGCACAGCCCTCGACCCATAGTCCTCGCTCAGCCAGCGCCTGCCAGGTCGACAGGCCGGGCACCCAGATGTGCGCGGCGGGGTTGATTATCCCGAGCACTTGATCGGGCAGCGCGCGCACGTGCGCCACGAACAGCGCCGGGGTTGCTGGCAGTCGCGCCAGGCTCAGGGCAATGCCAGCCTCGATCGGCTCGATCGCCCCGCGCGCGGCCCGGCTGCCGTCCCACGCGCGCACTGAAGAAGCCGGCGCCGGCAGCGGCACCGCCGGTGTCCAGCGCAGTTGCGGCTCACCCGGATCCTCGCGCAGGTACAGGAGCGTGCCCAGCTCCGGCACTTCGATCTGCGTAGCCCCCAAGCGCTGGTGACAGCCACCGCCACGCTCGGCCAGCACTGCGCGCTCAGCGTCCACGGCACGTCGTGTGGCCGCATGATCCATGGCGGCGAGCCATTGCGCGCTCGTGCCGTCATGCGCGCGGCATTCAATCCCGAGCGCACCTTGCGCCGGCGCCGCCGGGCACGCCGACAGCGGCAGCACCATGCGCGGCAGCGGCGAGAACAGCCGCTCGAGCAGTGCCCGGCCAGCCTCGTCAGCCCACAATCGTGCCAGACCGGCGAATGCCAGCACGATACCGTCGAGCGCACGCGCCGAACCGCGAGGTTCATGCAGGCGGCGCAGCCGCGAATCCACATTGCCGCGCAATTCCACCATGCGTATTCGCGCCGCCTCGCCCGCGGTCGTGCGCGGCAACAGGCGTTTGAGAAGCTCGGGTACGAAGCTCAGGCGTCGCGGGGAGGAACTGCCGATCACGACTTCGAAGCCGCCGGCGAGGCGTTCAGCCACGTCGGCGGCAAACACCACGATGTCGTGTGGCTGCTGGCGCTGTGGCACCGCCGCGAGCGTCAGCTGCGTCGGGCGCTCGAGACTTAGGTCCTTATAGGAATGCACCGTGAAATCCACCGTGCCGGCCAGCAGCGCGGCGTCGATCTCGGCGGTGAAGAATTCCTTGCCGTCGACCGAGGACAGCGGCCGGTCCTGGATCCGGTCGCCGCGGGTCTCAATGCCCACCAGTTCGACAGTGAGGCCGGCATGCAGGCGCTCGAGCTCGCGCGCCACGCCAGCGCTCTGCGCGCGCGCCAGCGCCGAGCGGCGCGTGCCGAGCTTCAGTACGCGCGGCCGCATGACTCAAACGGCGTGGAAGGCCGCGAGATCTTCCCAGCTGTGGGGGTGCGAGGCATTCTCGCCCAGCGAGCGCAGCAAAGCCTTTTCCAGGCAGGCACGGCGTGCACGCTCGAGCTGGCGGCGCCGCAGCTCGCTGTGAGCCTGCAGCATGTCAAACAGGGTTCCGAGACTGACTAGCTCGGGCAGGTCGCTCCATGGCGCCGCCGCCTCGGCGCCGG
>DASXLF010000016.1:0-6156 GCA_036496405.1 Steroidobacteraceae bacterium
GTTGCCGGCTTCACGGTCGGCGCGGCCGCCGCTGCTGGCGCTCGCCGACCTAGCGAGAAATGCGCTAAGCCGGACGCGTGGCGCCAGAGTAGGAACGCGCTCCCGCCCAGCACCGCCAGGGCCGCGGCCGCCGCCGCCGCCGGCAGCCAGGCGGGCAAGAGTTCGTGGCCGAATACCTCGCCGCCGGCGCGCCGAACCAGCGCACCGGGAACCAGATGCAGCTCCTGGGTATAGGCACCCAGCAGCGCGCGATCGCTGACGATGTTGATGACCCGCGGCACACCGCCGCTGACGCGATACAGCTCGCGCAGCGCCGCGTGCGTGAAGATGTCGGTAGTGGCGCCCGCCACGCGCAGGCGATGGCGCACGTAAGCATAGGTTTCTTCGCGCGACAGCGGATCCAGATGAAAACGTGCGGTGATGCGCTGCGCGATTTGCCGCAGGTCCTCGCGTGCCAGCAGTTTGCGCAGCTCCGGCTGTCCGATCAGGATGATCTGCAGCAGCTTCTGGGTTTCGGTTTCCAGGTTGGTCAGCAGCCGCACCTGTTCGAGCACGTCGGGCGCCAGGTTCTGCGCCTCATCCACCACCAGCACGACGCGCCGGCCGGCGGAGTGCGCGCGCAGCAGGTAGCGATTGAGCAGATCGACCAGGTTCTTGGTGTCATCGTCGGCGCTGTCGTCAATGCCCAGTCCCAGCTCTTCGCACAGTGAGCGTAGAAACTCCTTGGCGGACAGACGCGGATTGAGGATCAGCGCAATCTCGGCGCTCTTGGGTGCGCGCGCCAGCAGCGAGCGGATGGTAGTGGTCTTGCCGGTGCCCACCTCGCCGGTCAGCTGGATGAAGCCGCCCGCCTCGTTGATGCCATAGACCAGGTGCGCGAGCGCGTCGGCATGCCGCCCGCTCAGATAGAGATAGCGCGGATCAGGCGTGATCGAAAACGGCTTTTCCGCAAGGCCAAAAAACTGCAGGTACATTCGCCGGCATCACCTCAATAGAAGTCCCATATTGACGTTGGAGCGGCCGATCCGCCAATTGTTCAGCTGGCCGCGACGCCCAGCTCGTGCGGCGCAAAATCGTCGACATTGAGAATGGCTGTGACCTTGCGATCGTACGCCGCCAGAAACAGTGCCTCGTGCTGGTCGAGAATCCCGAGCGCACGCGCCTGCTCGATCTGGCCGGCGAGGTCCAGTGCCTGTATGCGGCCGGTCTTGAGGCCGTCGATGCGCAGTTTGCGCTCCAGCGACTCGGCCATCGGCGCCATCTCCAGCGCGCTTTGCAATGCCGCCAGCGCGTTGCCGGGCTCGTCGCGGCGATACAGCAGGCGGCTTAGCGAGGCGCGGGTCGCGGTATTGTCGAGCACCAGGTCGGCAACCTGCCGTCCGAGCCGATCCGCCGGCGCGAAGTAGGTCAGGCCGCGCGGGAAGATCAGCAGGCGCGCCAGCGCCGCCATCGGCCGGTTCGGGAAATTGCGCAGCACGCTGTGCAATTGCTCCTGCGCCTGGTACAGAAGCTCGCGGCAGGCCCACTCCACCGCCGGCAGCTCCTGGAGCGGCTGCCCGCGATTGTCGTGGTGCTTGAGCACCATCGAGGCCAGGTACATGGCCGAGAGCACGTCACCGAGCCGCGCTGAAATACTCTCCTTTTTTTTCAGATACCCGCCCAGGGTCAGCATCGCCAGGTCGGTGGCAAATGCGAACGAGGCACTGAAGCGGTCGATATGCTGGAAATAACGGCGCGTCGGCCCGGATTGCGGCACTTTCCTGAAGCGCGCGAAGGTGACTGCCATGATGAAGGAACGCACGGCATTGGAGATGGCAAAGCCGATATGGGCGAACAGCGCCCGGTCGAACTCATCAATGCCGCGCGGATGGTCCGAATCGCGCGCCGCCATCATTTCGCGCAGCACGTACGGATGGCAGCGGATAGCGCCCTGTCCGAAGATGATCAGGCTGCGGGTGAGAATGTTGGCGCCTTCGACCGTGATTGCTATCGGGATGGACTGGTAGCCGCGGCCGAGATAGTTGTTTCGCCCGAGCATGATGCCCTTGCCGCCGTGCACGTCCATGGCATCGTTGCCCACGCGCCGCCCCATCTCGGTGAGGTGGTACTTGAGTATCGCGGCCGGTACCGCCGGTTTTTCGCCCGCATCGATCGCCGCCGTGGTCACGCTGCGCGCGGCATCCATGATGTAGGTGAGCCCGACCATGCGCGCGATCACCTGCTCCACACCTTCGAAGCGGCCTACAGGTGTGTTGAACTGACGGCGAATTCGCGCGTATGCGCCAGTCGCGACCGACGCCGCGAGCGCACCCCCCGTGGCATTGGCGGGCAGCGAGATGCAGCGGCCCACCGACAACTGTTCGACCAGCATGCGCCAGCCCAGACCTGCCATCTTCAGTCCCCCGATCAGACACTCGAGGGGTACGAACACATCGTGCCCCTGCAATGGGCCGTTCTGAAACGGGATATTGAGTGGCAGATGACGTCGTCCGATCTCGATTCCCGGCGTGTCACGCGGAATCAAAGCGCAGGTAATGCCGATGTCCTCGGTATCGCCGACCAGGTGCTCGGGATCGAACATGCGAAACGCCAGTCCGACCACGGTCGCGATCGGCGCCAGGGTAATGTAGCGCTTGGAGAAATTGAGCTTCAGACCGATGATCTCGCGGCCCTGGTATACGCCGCGGCACACCACGCCGGTGTCGGGAATCGAAGCCGCATCCGAACCGGCGCGCGGTCCGGTGAGAGCAAAACAGGGAATCTCCAGCCCCTGCGCCAGCCGCGGCAGATAATGAGTCTTCTGCTCCTCGGTGCCGTAATGAAGCAGCAGCTCGGCTGGCCCGAGCGAGTTCGGTACGGCGACGGTCGAGGCACAGGTGACGCTGCGTGCCGCGAGTTTCACCAGCACGCATGAGTGCGCATAGGTGGAGAATTCCAGGCCGCCGTAGCAGCGCGGAATGATCATGGCGAAAAAGCGCTGTGCCTTGAGATAGTCCCAGACTTGCGCCGGCAGGTCGCCGCGGCGATGCGTGATGTCGAAGTCATCGAGCATTGCGCACAGCGTCTCGCACGGACCGTCGATGAACGCCTGCTCCTCGGCCGACAGTTGCGGCGGCGATGCCTCGAGCAATTTGCGCCAATCCGGGTTGCCGGTGAACAGCTCCCCATCCCACCACACCGTTCCGGCATCGAGCGCATCGCGCTCGGTGGCCGACATTGGCGGCAGCAGGCGCCGATAGGTCTTGATGAACGGCGCGCTGATGAGCGCAATACGCAGCGGCCGCAGGTTCAGCAGCCAGAAACACACCAGCAATATGAACAGCAATCCGAGCCACAGGCCCGCAGGATTGCCGAACATCGCATATGCCAGCAGCAACACCGTGAATGCGGCGGTGAAGGACAGAAGTGGCAGGCGTCGATAGGCGAGATACACCACCGCGGTGATGAACATTACGGTGATGATCGCGCCGATCATGTCGCGGGCAGATTGAGCAGCGACCTGACGCCGTCACGTTCCTCGCGCAGCTCGGCTTCAGTGGCGTCCAGGCGCGTGCGGCTGAAAGCGTCGATGGCCAGTCCTTGAACGATCTGGTAGTCGCCGTTTTTGCAGGTGACGGGATAGGAAAAAATCAGTCCTTCCTGGATGCCGTAGTTGCCGTCGGAACTCACCGCCATGCTGGTCCAGTCGCCCTCGGCGGTACCTGACAGCCAGGTGCGTACTTGGTCGATGGCGGCGGAGGCGGCCGAGGCTGCCGATGAGGAGCCGCGCGCCTTGATTACGGCGGCGCCACGCTGCTGCACGCCGGGAATGAAAACTTCCTGCAACCACTTTTGTTCCACCAGGCTTCGGGCCGGTTTGCCTTGCACCAGCGCGTGACTGATATCGGGATACTGCGTGGCGGAATGATTGCCCCAGACGCTCAGGCGTCTGATGTCGTTCACATGCGTACCGGTCTTGTCGGCGAGCTGCGAGAGCGCGCGGTTGTGATCCAGGCGCATCATGGCGGTGAAACTGCGGCGATCCAGACCCGGCGCATTGTGACTGGCGATCAGCGCGTTGGTGTTGGCCGGATTACCCACCACCAACACGCGCACCTTGCGATCGGCGGCGGCGTTGAGGGCTTTTCCCTGCGCGGAAAAAATCTGCGCGTTGGCCAGCAGCAGGTCCTTGCGCTCCATGCCTGGCCCGCGCGGCCGCGCGCCCACCAGCAGCGCCACGTGACAGTCGCGAAACGCGAATTCAGCCTGGTCGGTAGCGACGACTTTATTGAGTGTCGGAAACGCGCAGTCGTGCAGTTCCATCACCACGCCGGCGAGCGTGGGCAGCGCGGGCGTAATTTCCAGCAGGTGCAGATTGATGGGCTGCGCCGCGCCCAGCATGTCCCCCGCAGCCACGCGAAAGGCCAGCGCATAACCGATCTGACCCGCAGCACCCGTTATCGCGACGTTCAGCGGCTGTTTCATGGCGGCTCCAGATTGAAAAGAGCGCTGATTCTAGGGGGCTTTCCGTGTGCGGCAACCGGCTTCGCAAGTTACTTGACACGGAAGTAGTGTTGTAGTTATATACAACACCAGTACATCATTACGCCTAGCCCATTTTGGAGTAGACCATGAAGAAGACAGCCCATGAAATCCCGAGTTTGTCGTTCGCCCTGCAGCGCACTGCGTTCGCAGTACTGGCCGTGGCGATCACCTTACTGACCACGCAGACCATTGTCGCCTCGGCCACCGAACCTTATTACCCGGCGGCCACAGTGCTGGTCGCCGACGGTGACTACACCACCGCCGGCTCCATCACCGTAGCGCTGGCGCGCTAGACTCGCGCGCCTGTCGTCACCGACAGTCAACCCGAAGCGCTGCGCGAATATGGAAAGCCAATGGGATAACAGCCAGCCGATCTATCGGCAGCTGCGCGACCGGGTGGTCGCCATGATCCTCGAGGGCGTGCTCAAGGAGGGCGATCCGCTGCCATCTGTGCGCAACGTCGCCGCTGAATTTCGCGTCAATCCGCTCACGGTTCTCAAGGGCTACCAGCAGCTGGTCGATGAGCAGCTGGTGGAAAAGCGCCGCGGACTGGGCATGTACGTGAGCGCCGGCGCCGCCGCGGTGCTGCGTGCCGATGAGCGCCGCCGCTTCCTGACGGTGGAGTGGCCGCGCATACGTGCCACGATCAGCCGTCTGGGTCTGTCGAGTGACCAGCTGCTGTCCGACGCCAAAACCCCCAATACCTCTCAGGACGCAGACGATGACCACAATCATTGAAGCCAAGGGCTTGAGCAAGCGCTACGGCACCCACGTGGCGCTCGACCAGGTGAACTTCAGTATTCAGTCGGGACGTATTGTCGGGCTGATCGGCCGCAATGGCGCCGGCAAGACCACGGCGCTCAAGGCCATCCTCGGACTGACGCCCCACAGCGGCAGCGTGTCGGTATTCGGCCTGGACCCCGCGCGCGAGCGCAATGCGCTGATGAAGGATGTCTGTTTCATCGCCGACACGGCCGTCCTGCCGCGCTGGCTGCGAGTGGCAAATGCCATCGACTACGTGGAAGGCGTGCATCCGCGCTTCCAGCGTGCGCGCGCCGAGGAATTTCTGTCGCGCACCGACATTACCCGCCGCAGCCGCATCGGCGAGCTGTCCAAGGGCATGATCACGCAGTTGCATCTGGCCCTGATCCTGGCCATCGATGCGCGCCTGCTGGTGCTCGATGAGCCGACCATCGGCCTAGATCTGATCTATCGCCGCCAGTTCTACGACACGCTGCTGAACGACTATTTCGATCACGAGCGCACCATTTTGCTGACCACGCACCAGGTCGAGGAAGTCGAAAACCTGTTGACCGACGTGCTGTTTGTCGATCGCGGACACATCGTGCTCGACGCCAGCATCGAAGCGATCGCCGAGCGCTACATCCAGGTCAACGTCACCACCGATCAGATCGAGACGGCGCGGGCGCTGCGGCCGTTTTATGAGCGTCAGATCTTTGGCCGCCCCGTCATGCTGTTCGAGGACCAGACGCGCGCGGCGCTCTCGGGGCTGGGTGAACTGCGCACCCCGGGTGTCGCGGACCTGTTCGTTGCCAAAGTACAGACGGAGGCCGCATGAAATCGCTGCAGGTCCAGATCAGGCGCGAATTCTGGGAGCACCGCGGATTGTGG
>DASXLF010000017.1:0-2242 GCA_036496405.1 Steroidobacteraceae bacterium
TGCGGCGCATCGCGCCCGCCGAGGATCTTTCCAATGTGAGGTTCGCTGTGCCCGAGAAGGCGCAGCCCGGATTTCCGGTCAAGCACCTGTTCAAGCCCGAGCTTCGCCGCGGCACGCTGCTGCTCTGGCTGGCGTTCTTCATGAGTCTGCTGGTGATCTATCTGCTGTCGAGCTGGCTGCCCACGCTCATCAGCAGCACCGGGCGCTCGCTCAAGGATGCTTCGCTGGTGACTGCCATGTTCCAGGTCGGCGGAACAGCCGGTGCGATCGGACTGGGTCAGTTGATGGACCGATTCAACCCGCAGCGCGTGCTGGCGGTGGCCTATGCCCTGGCCGCCGCGTTCACGGCGCTGATCGGCAGCAGCACCGGCAGCACCCTGATGCTCGTGCTCGCGGTCTTCGGCGCGGGCGTGTGCATCTCCGGCGCCCAGGTGGGTGCGAACGCGCTGTCTGCCGGCTTCTATCCCACGGCGAGCCGCGCGACCGGCGTGAGTTGGGCCAACGGAATCGGCCGCGTCGGTTCGGTGCTCGGTTCGATGGCCGGCGGCTGGATGCTGGCCCTGGGTTGGAGCCTGCCGACGCTCTTCGCGGTCATCGGCGTTCCGGCGGTGATTGCCGCCATCTGCCTGTTGGCCATGCGGCGATCCGATGAACCCCTGATCCCTGTGCGCGCGCAGCCGGGACATTGAGAAGTGCCGCGATCCGCCTTCTTCAGGAGCGCCGAGGTTTCGGCGCTTTTGTTTTTCGTTCAGTGACTTCGAAGGCCGCCGCGACGACGGCCTTCGCCCATTGAGGCACTTGCTCGAGGCCGATGTGGGAGACGATGCGGCCAGCCTCCATGTGCAGGACCAGGACGGGCTGCGGCCTCATGCCTGCCTTGGGGTCACCGTCGATGCTGTTGTCATACACGCGAAGGCTCGCAAGATGCGGCAGCAGCTTGATGAGGTTGGCACGGCTGCTCGTGTAGCGCTCCCGGATCTTGGCTTCGGGGATGGCGTGGCCGCCGGCCTTCACGCGTTCCTGCACCCGCTCGATGTGCTTTTCGGGTGTGTCGAGGCCCGCATACCAGACATGGACCTGGGCGCTGCCCCGGGCCCCTGCCAGCAGCAGATCAGGAATGGTTCTCGCGCCGAGCGTCGTCTCGAAAGCGAAGTTGAGTCCTTCGGCGAGCGCGCGCTCCAGTCCGGCGCGCCCCATTTCCCAGGCCTGGGCGTTGGCAGCCTCGAGCGTGAGCGAGGAATTCGTGTCCAGCAGCGTGCGCGCCGCGAGATCGGGATTGAAGTAGGGAACCTTGCGTGCCTGGAGTGCTGCCCCTCCGATGCTGCTCTTGCCGGCGCCGTTGACGCCTGCGAGAACGAAGATGCGGGCGACCATCTACCGACCAACTACCTCTTGGCGGACTTGCCGCCGGCCGCGCGGACGGCGGTCTTGCCGAGTTCGGCCGGGGGCATGGCGAACGCATCTTCCATGGCCTGGGCGGCCTGGTCGCCCTGCATGCGGGCGAACATGTCGTCGAACTGTTGCGTCAGGGCATCCAGGTCGGGCTCGGCCGCCTGCTCCAGCGCCAGGTAGCGGTCGATCGACATCAGCACCATGGCCGGCTCGTCATGGCGGGTTACCACGACGGCACCGTGCGCCATGACGGCGCTGGTCACCTTTTGCATGCCGGCGACCAACCGGGTGGCCGAGAAGGCGGGCATGCCGCGCGTGAAGCGATCGATGGCTTCGGGCCTTGAAATGGCTGCACTGCTGCTGGACATGAGAAGCTCCGATGAATGGCTAATTTACCCAATTTGGGCATTCTAGCCATTTTGGGCAAAACCTGATGCTCAGGCGCGCAGAGGCAGCGCGACCCCGATGGCGACGAACACGCCGCCGCAAGCCTGGTTGAAGCGCCGCCCGACCCGCCGCAGCCACGGGCTGATGCGATGCGCCATGCTGGCGATGAGCAACTCGGTCGCGATCTCGATGGCCGCGAAGGTCCCGGCCATGACGAGGAACTGCAGCCACAGGCTCCGCGCGGGATCGATGAACTGCGGCAGGAAAGCCGCGAGGAACAGGATCCCCTTGGGGTTGGTGAGCGCGGACAGCGCCCCTTGCCGGAACAGCGAACTGCCGGGCCGGGCCGGCGTCGATTCGCGCAGCTCGATGCCGATCGGCGGCGCGCGCCAGACCTGAATGCCGAGCCAGACGAGATACGCGCCGCCCAGCCACTTCATGACCGTCAGCCACACCAGCGAAG
>DASXLF010000018.1:0-1987 GCA_036496405.1 Steroidobacteraceae bacterium
GCCTTGCGAGAGGGCCAGCAACGGCAGATCGCAGGGGCTGCGCCCACCCGCTCCGGGCTGCTCGACATGGCGCACCAATGCCTCGAGCGCTCGATACCAGCCATCGGCCAGGTCGCGCGCCTGCTCCTCGGAGAGCAGCGCCCTTGCCCAGGACCATGTGGCTCTCAGCGTAGGCCCTTCCGCGCTGTCGATGCTCAGCGCGTTGACCTCGATGCAATGGGCCAGCGCCATGGCAGGGTCGGCCCCAGCAAGCTTCACGGCCTCGCGCGCTGCTCCCCAATCCGCAGCTGTGGCTGGGAAACGGCCGAGATAATTAAACCCGATCTGTGCAGCGGGAAGGCCCGCAAGCTGCGCTGCCGTCTGCGCATTGAGGTAGCGCAAAAGCCCGTAGCCAAGTCCATGGTCCTTGACTGCGCGCAGTTGCTCCTTGATGCGCTTGAGCGCGCGCCCAAGCTCGGCGTTCCCCATCATCGCCGCTGTGAGGTCGAGTGCGCCAGCATCAAGCCGGATGGGGAAGAGGCTCGTGAACCAGCCGATTGTGCGCGAGAGGTCCACGTCAGGAAAAATCTCCTCCCGCCCGTGCCCCTCCACATCCATGAGAACCGCAGTGTCGCCGCCCCGACCACGGCGCCGGCACCAATCTGCTACCGCCACCACCAAGCCGGTCAGCAGCACATCGTTGATCCCGGCGTGAAACGCTGCTGGCACTCTTGTGAGCAACGCACTGGTGAGGCCAGCCGGCAGCGTGAGCGTGAGTTCGCCTGCGCTGCCATGGGTGTCGCGCTCAGGGACAAGCGCGCCCGAAACCAGCGAAAGCGACGGCTCTCGCAGCATCGCGCTCCAGAAGGAAAGCTCGTCCGTGCGTGCGGGGCTTTGTGCCTCCCGCGCAAGCCGATGCGCCCAGCCGTGATACGACGTCCCCCGTGGCACCAGCGTGATGGCTTCTCCGCGGGCAATGGCGCTCCACGCGGCGGCAAGATCGGGCAGCAGGATGCGCCACGACACGCCATCGATTGCAAGATGATGAATGGTCAGCAGCAGCCGTCCGGGCTCGCTTTCTCCCGCATCGAACCAAACTGCCTGCAGCATCCCCGCCGTTGCGGGCCAAAGCCGTTCTGGCGCCGCCTGGGCCTCCTGCACAAGGCAGGCCAGCCGCGCCTCCGCATCAAGAGCGCACACATCTATGCGTCGAATGCAGGCCGTAGCCGCAACCGTGCCAGCCGGTAAAACCTCAAGAAAGAAATCACTGCCTTGCGCAGCAACACCAAGGCGCAGCCGCAGCGCATCGTGATGATCGACGATGGCTTGCAGGGCAGCGACGAGATGGTCTTGCTGCAGTCCCGCCGGGACCTGCAGCAGCATTGCTTGATTGAAGCGCTCGATCGGCCCGCCACGCTCCACGAGCCAGCGCACGATCGGTGTCGGCGGCAAGGCGCCCACGCCGACGTCGCACAGGATGGATGGCCTCTCCTCGAGAGCACCGGCCACCGCAGCCAGCGCCGCAACGGTCTGATGCTGGAAGACCGCACGCGGCGTGATCACCAGGCCGGCTTTGCGCGCTCGGCTCACCAGCTGGATCGATACGATGCTGTCGCCGCCAAGCTCAAAGAAATTGTCGTCGATGCCCACCGCAGCCAGCCCCAGCACCTCGGCAAACAGCGCGCACAGGATCTCCTCCTGCGGCGTGCGCGCGGCGCGCTTGGGCACATGCGCAGCAACGGCAGGCGCTGGCAGCGCGCGCCGGTCGAGCTTGCCGTTGGGCGTGAGCGGAAGCTCGTCGAGCAGCACAAAGGCTGCCGGCACCATGTAGTCGGGAAGGCTCTTGCCCACATGCGCGCGTAACGCCGCGCTATCCGGCAAAGCCGCCTCCGGCGCTGCCACCACATAGGCGATGAGCCGCTTGTCGCCGGCGCTATCCTCGCGCGCGATCACCGCCGCCTGGGCAATGCCGGCATGGCGCAGCAGCACCGCCTCGATCTCGCCGGGC
>DASXLF010000019.1:0-2060 GCA_036496405.1 Steroidobacteraceae bacterium
CGCCGGCTATGGCTATGCGCATTATCTGATGCAAATCCGCAATCGCGGCGCCGCTGTGGCTATTCATCTGGTGCTGCTGGCGATCGCTTTCCTGACGCTGCCGCTGGCGATTGCCAACGGGTGGGGTGAGCCGCCGGCCAACGGTTATGCTTTCTGGCTACTGGGCCTGTTCGTGGTCTCGATCGGGCTGCCGTTCTTCGCGCTGGCCGCCAATAATCCGCTGCTGCAGGCCTGGTTTGTCCGTACCGGCCACCCCGACGGCCCCGATCCCTACTTTCTTTATGCCTCCTCGAACATCGGCAGTTTCCTGGCGCTGCTGTCCTATCCGGTGCTGCTGGAGCCGAGCTTCACGCTGCGCACGCAAAATCTGCTCTGGACCGGCGGTTACGGCCTCCTGATCGTCCTGATCGCTGCCTGTGGCGCGCTATTGCTGCGCTCGCCATTATCAGCGACCGCCGATATGCAAACCCGCGAGGCCGATGCGCCCGCGCCGCCCTGGATCTTGCGCGCGCGCTGGATTTTTCTTGCCGCGGTGCCCTCGGGCCTGCTGATTGCGGTGACCGCGCATATTTCCACCGATGTCGCCGCGGCGCCGCTGCTTTGGGTGCTGCCGCTGTCGCTGTATCTCCTGACCTGGGTACTGGTATTCCAGTCGCGCCCGCTGCTGCCGCACCAATGGATGCTGATGCTGCAGCCGCTGGCCATAACAGGCGTGATCGTATTGCTTGCGATCGGCGGCGAACAGAACCTGCTGCTGACGCTCGGCGGTCACCAGCTTTGCTTCTTTGTCATTGCGATGGCATGCCATGGCGAGTTGGCGCGCACCCGCCCCGCCGCAAAATATCTCACCGGCTTCTATGTCGCGTTGTCCTTTGGCGGCATGGTCGGCGGCCTCTTTGCCGGGCTGGTCGCGCCCTTTACATTTTCGTGGATCGCTGAATATCCGATCCTGCTGGCGCTGGCCGCATTGTGCCGCCCGTCGCACGCCGCCGAGCGGTTGCCGCGCTGGAGCGGCTGGTACTGGCCATTCCTCGCGGTGCTGGCGCTGGCCTTGATCGCGCCCGCTTATTCCGAGGGCGGCGTCAGAAGCTGGCTGGTCGATCACCGGGTCTGGGTGATCGGCGCGGTCGGCGTGCTATCGGCCTTGCTGGCGCTCGGACTGAACGCAAACCGCTGGAAAATCTTCGCGACCGTCGCGGTGGCGCTGGTGTTGACCCGGGCCTATCCGGCCGACGACGGACGGGTGGAAACCGTGCGCAGCTTTTTCGGCGTCCACAAGATCGTGGTGACGCCGCACGGCCAGTATCACGTGCTGATGCACGGCACCACTATTCACGGCGCGCAGAAATTCCTTGACGATGACGGCACGCCGCTAACCGGGCGGCCTGAACCGATCACCTATTATCACAGGGATGGCGGCATTGGTCTGGCGATCGCGGCGGTTCGCGAGCGCAAGGGTTCACCGCTGCGCGTCGCGGTGATCGGGCTCGGCTCGGGCACGCTGACCTGCGCGGCCGAGCCGGGCGAGACCTGGAAATTCTTCGAGATCGATCAGTCGATGGTCGATACCGCGCGCGATCCCAAATATTTCAGCTATATCAAGAACTGCGAACCGGATCTGAAACCCGTGATCGGCGACGCGCGGTTGACGTTTGCGCGCGAACCCGACGGCATCTACGATCTGGTCATCGTCGATGCCTATTCGTCGGATGCGATTCCGATTCATCTCGCCACTGAAGAGGCAATGAAGATTTATAAGGACAAGCTGGCGCCGCAGGGGGCGGTCTTGATGCACGTCTCGAACCGACATCTGGAACTGGCGAGCGTGGTCGTCGGCATTGCCCAGGCGAACGGTCTCCAGAGCTGGCTCTACAGTGAGGACTCCAATCGCGACGGCGAATATATCTTTTCCACCTCGGTGGTGGTCTCCGCGCGCGAGGAGGCCGATGTCGGCAGCCTCGCCTCGTCGGAGAAGTGGAGGCTCACCGAGATCAAAAACGACCAGCGAGTCTGGACCGACGACTATTGTAATGTGCTCGGCGCGGTCTGGCGACGATACG
>DASXLF010000020.1:0-1942 GCA_036496405.1 Steroidobacteraceae bacterium
GGCACCGGCCAGCAGCGGCCGCGGTCACCGGTAAGCCATCGCAGCTCGGGGAGATCGCCGCCGGGGTCAAGCTGGTCTTTGGCGACCGTACGCTGCGCATACTGGTATTGCTCGGCTGGCTCGTCGCCTTCTATGTGGTGCCGACGGGCCTGGCCGCGCCGTACGCGGACAGCCTCCACTCATCGCTTCCGATCGCGATCAGCACCGGCCTCATATTCGCGGCCGGGCCGTTCGGCACGGCGGTAGGTGCGATTCTGTTCGGCCGGATGGTCCCGCAGGAATCACGGCAGCGCTGGATGGGCCCCCTGGCGGTTGCCGCGTGCGGTCTGCTGCTGGTCTGCTGGCTGCGCCCGGGCATGGTCGCATCCATGATCGTCATCGCCGCGTCTGGCGCGTGCGCGTCATACCAGCTGGCCGCTAACGCGGCCTTCGTCTCCGCGGTGCCGCCAGAGCGCCGCGGCCAGGCGTTCGGCCTGGCCAACGGAGGCATGCAAGTTTCGCAGGGCCTCTGGATCGTCTTGGCGGGCGCGGTCGTCGCCTCAGGTGCCGTCACACCTGCTATGGCGATCGCCATCAGCGGCGGCGTCGGGGCAATCCTGGCCGCCGCCCTGGCGATGACCGCACGGCGTAACCGAGCACCCCTGGCGGCGCCGTTGCCGTCCAGTGGTCCTCGGGTTACGCCGTCTAACGGTTGAGCTGTCAAGCGGTGGTGATCAGCACCAGTCGCTGCGCATGGCTTTCCTCCTGTATCGGTGATGCGGGGGAGCGGTCCGGTGGTGATCAGCCCCAGTCGCTGCGCATGGCTTCCTCCTCGTGTGAGCGGTGCTGATAACTGGCCTGGGTGATGGCACTCAGCCCCAGTCACTGCGCATGGCTTCCTCCTCGTGTCCTCGTAGCTCGCCTTTGCTGCGGTGGTGATCAGCCCCAGTCACTGCGCACGGTGCCTCCTTGTGGTGTGAGTGCGAAGATGGCGGGGTGGGCGGGTCAGCCCCAGTCGCTGCGCACGGCCTGCCTCCTGGTGTGATTGATGGGTATAAGTGGCATTGATGATGATCAGCCCCAGTCGCTGCGCATGATGCCTCCTTGTGGGATAGATGGTGCTGGAGATAAGGGTGCGGATGAAGGTCAGCCCCAGTCGCTGCGCATGCTTCACCTCCGGATGGTTGAGTGGTGAACGGACGGTAGCAGGGAGTAGGCGAAGCCGGTCCGCCTTGACAGGGAAGCTAGCTCTCTGTGACCATATGACATTGATTACTTACCGCCCGTAACACGATGAAAGCTGGAGATTCAATCATCGTCCGGGGAGCCCATGGCCGCCCTCCGCCCGCATAATCCAGCGCCGGACGGGCTGTTCCGCGCGATAAAAAGCGCGCGGCGGTGGCAGGTATGGACTCTCACGCCGCCGTTGCGTGGCTACGTCCTTGGCATAATCGCCCTTGCCGCGTGCGCAACCGGCTTTGCGATTGCGCACAGTCACTTCGAGGGCTCCTCGTGGCTACTCGGCGTCGCCCTGCTGGCCTGCGCAATCATCGCGATCGAGTCGAGCCGCATGGTGAAGGAGGCTCACGGCGAGGTCGTCAGGGACCTCAACTCGGTCTGGCTGCTGGCGATCGCCGTTGCGCTACCTCCTGCGTTCGCGTTTCTGGCGCCGATTCCACTAACCGCATACAAACTGCTGCGAATACCAGGTTTGGTCGTCTATCGCCGGGTGTTCAGCGCTGCCACTATCAGCCTTGCCTATGGTGGCGCGTCCGTTTTGTTCCATGCCATTCCGGCGTCGGTAGCTGGCACCTACCCGGGCAGCGGCAAGCACGCGCTTACCTGGACGGCCAGCGTGGCCGCGTGCGGGCTGCTGGGCTGGATTGTCAACCACGGCCTGCTGGTTGTCGCGATCAAGCTCTCCGACCCAGGGGCGCGTGTCCGTGAGCTGATAGGGAGCCGG
>DASXLF010000021.1:0-2322 GCA_036496405.1 Steroidobacteraceae bacterium
GATTGGCACTTCGGGCAGCGAGCAGATCTGCGAGCACCTGCCGCTCACGGCCAAGCAGATGCACCATCTGGCGATTGTCCGCTCGATGAGCACCAGCGAAGCCGACCACAATCGCGGCCGCTATTTCATGCACACCGGCTACGTGCCCAATCCGAACATCGAGCATCCCAGCTACGGCGCCGTGGTGAGCCATATGATGGCGGAGCAGAGCAAGAAGTTGCAGCTGGAGATTCCGCCATTCGTGTCGGTGGGGGGTGGAAGCATCGGGCCCGGATTCCTGGGCATGACCTACGCGCCTTTCGTCGTCAACTCCGACGGCAACGTGCGCAATCTGAAAATCGGCATCGAGAACGAGCGTTTGGGCCAGCGCATGGAAATGCTCGCCGCGCTGGAAAAAGGCTTCGTCAAGCAAGAGCGCGGCCAGTCGGCGCAGGACCACGCGAACGTGCTGGAAAAAACCGTGTCGCTGATGACCAGCAAGCAGATGGAAGCCTTCAAGGTCGGCTCCGAGAGCGAGACGGTGCGCGAGCGCTACGGCAAAGGAGGTTTTGGCCGCGGCTGCCTGATGGCCCGGCGACTGGTCGAGCAAGGAGTGCCCTTCGTCGAAGTCGACTTGGGAGGCTGGGACACGCATGCGAACAATTTTCGCACGCTGGGCGACACCAAGCTGCCGGAGTTGGACAAAGCCATGAGCGCGCTGGTCTCCGATCTCGACGAGCGTGGGCTGTTGCAGGACACGGCCATCATCTGGATGGGAGAATTTGGCCGTACGCCGCGGATCAACGCCAACAGCGGACGCGACCATTGGGCCCGCAGTTGGAGCGTGGTGCTGGGGGGCGCCGGCATGAAGGGCGGCATCGCGGTGGGCCACACCAACGCCGACGGCACGGAAGTCGAGACCGAGCACTATACGTCGCAGGACGTGATGGCCACGGTCTGCAAAGCGCTGGGTATTCCGCTGGAAACCACATTCACCAGCCGCAACGGCCGCCCAATGAAGATCGCCAACAGCGGCAAGGTGATCAAAGAGCTGTTCGCCTGACGCGCATGGCCAGAGGGCGCGCGATTGACGGACTGGCCGCGCGAGCCTTACGATTCGAGCCTGTCGGCGGTCGATCTCGTTGGCGCAGCCTGGGGGCCGCCGAGCGCGAACCGCGCTTCACCGTCGCCCCTCTGATTCTGGCGTGCAAGCTCGCATCACCGATGTTCCGGGAACTCTGCGGCCGCTGTTGAGGCTGGTCTGGCCGGTGCTCGTCGAGCAGTTGCTGGTGATGATGGTCGGGTTTTCCGACACGCTCTTGGCCGGCCACTACCTGAGCGAGAGCCATCTGGCGGCCATGACCGTCATCGCCTACGCGCTGTGGATGCTCACCAACCTGTTCTCGTTCGTGTCGATCGGCGCCGTGGCCATGACGGCCCGTTTCGTCGGCGCGGGAGATTGGAAGGGCGCCAACCGCGTGACCAACCAGGCCTATGTGCTGGGGAGCGTGTTGGCGCTGGTCTTCACCACGACGGGAATCGTGCTGGCGGGCCGTTTCGTGCACGTGCTGCAATTGGAAGGCGAGCCGGCGGTGCTGGCCACTCGGTATCTGCGCTTTCTGGTGCCGATGCTGCCGATGATGATGCTCGAAGCGGTCGGCATCGGCTGCCTGCGCGGCGCCGGCGACATGGTGACCGGGCTAGTGACGATGACGCTGGTCAACGCGATCAATGTCGGCGTCGCCTGGTCGCTGCTGCTGGGTTTGGGTCCCCTGCCCGAAATGGGTTGGGACGCGTTGCCGATCGGCGCGGCCTGCGGGCATGCGGCCGGAGGTCTGATTCCGCTGGTCGTGTTGCTGCGCGGTCGCGCGGGCCTGCGAATCCGCCGGCGAATGCTGTGGCCCGACGTGGGCCTGATGCGCCGCATCTTGCGCATCGGGCTGCCGGGGGGCATCGACGTGCTGTCGATCGTCGGCTGTCAGTTGGTGTTTCTGTCGATCGTTAATCGGCTCACGACCGACGAGGTGGCGGCGCACGGCGTGGCGATTCGCCTGGAGTCGCTGGCGTACCTGCCGGGATACGCCTTTCAGTTGGCGGCCGCCACGCTGGCGGGCCAATATCTGGGGGCCCGTGACTATCGGCAGGCTAGCCGCAGCGTGTTGACGGCCTGCGCCGCCAGCGGCGGGTTGTTGAGCGGCGTGGGCCTGGTGCTGTTTTTTGGCGCGGATCACCTGGTGCACTTGTTCCTGAGTCCCGAGCAGAGCGGCGTCGCGGCGATCGTGCCAGGGTTGTTGCGGATCGTGGCCTTCGGCATGCCCCCGTTGGCCCTCTACCAGGTGCTCT
>DASXLF010000022.1:0-4847 GCA_036496405.1 Steroidobacteraceae bacterium
CTGCGCCGGCGCCGGCGACGACGGTGACCGTCGTGACGGAGACGGTGACCGTCGTGATCCCTGACGGCGCGAGCATTCGCGTCGCGGGCGGTGTCGTGAACTTCTACTTCGCCACGGCGAGCGCCGATATCGCGCCCGGTGCCGCCGAGGCGCTGGCGATCGTGATCAAGGGCGTCGAAAGCGGCCACAAATGCGTCGTGTCGGGCTTCCTTGACACCACCGGGGACGCCGCGCTGAACGAAGAACTCGCCAAGAGGCGCGCCGAGACCGTCCGCGACGTGCTCACCGGACTCGGCGTTCCGGCGGACAAGATCGAACTGCAGCGGCCGCCCGTCACGGCGGGTACGGGCAATGACGCCGAAGCGCGCCGGGTCGAAGTCAGGCTGATGGACTGAACTCGCCCCCAGGTTGGCTCACTTCGTGTAGCCGCCCACCCCCTACCGGGGGCAATACCAGCGGCCCGGCAAAGCCGGTTCCGCGGTATTCCTGGACTTGGGGTGCGCCAGTTTCACGCGTCGCCGTGGGGATCGGATCTCAAGGACGCGCCGCGGCCGCAAGCCCATACAGAAGCAGCGCCGCCACGACCACTGCCGTGAATCCCACGTGAATCGCGAGCAGCGTGGCCAGCACCGCCCCGGTGACTGACGCGCAGCCGTTGATGCCCCAGGCCCAGGGAATGAGCCGCGCGTGGACGGCCTCCATCCTTGCCAATCCCAGCGGAAAGGGCATGCCCATGAAGAAAGCCAGCGGGGCGATGAGGCCCGCCGAAAGCAGAATCCTGGCCACGTCCGGCAACCCCATCGCGTGCCGGAAGAGCCACGGAAGCAGCAGCAGGCAAAGCGCCGCCGACACTGCGATCGCGCCCACCACCACCGCCATTGGACGCTTCAGGCCGGCCCCGTGCTGCAGGCGCCCTGCAACGCGGCTGCCGATGCCGGCGAACAGCAGAAAGGCGAACAGCACCACCGCGACGGCACGGAGCGGGTGACTCAGAAACAGGACGAATTTCTGGATGAACGCGATTTCGATGAACATGAAACCGAAGCCGATCGCCAGGAAGTAGACGAGGATGCGGCCGCGCGAGCCAGCCGAAGGCGCGCGCCGGTCCTGTCGAAGGTCGGCCCGTGTGACCCAGGCCAGAGGCAGTCCGATCAGCAGCAGGCTGGCGAAGATGGCTTGAGCAAGCGTCGCCACCAGCACCGGGTAGCCCCATTCCAGCAGCGTCAGGCCGCCTTGCTCCTTGAGTGAGAGGAGTTCGTGCAGAGAGCGCCACTTGAAGAAGTGGAAGAAGTGCGGCTTGTCGTCGGTGGCCGGGGCGATGTGGAACTTGTAGTCCCGAAGGAACGCGTCTCGGCCCGGACCCAGCAGCGCCGTCGCGCCGTCGAACAGGTCGGGGCCCTGGACCACGTTGTATCGGTTGGCTTCGCCAGGCTGCATGCCGGGATAGAACCCCAGGTCGAACGAGCGGGCGACGCAGAAAGACTTGATCGCCGCGATGTCCTCGCGGTCGAAGGCGCCGTTCTTCACCAGAAGCGTGCTGGTCTTCCAGCTTCGCACCATGGCGAGCCGCGATCCGGGATCGGTGACGCCCGTTTTTTCCAACGCGGCCACGGCGGTGGCAAACAACTTCAGTGCTTCACGCGGCGGCAGCGTGACCCAGCGTGTGATCGCCAGCAGTCCGCCGGGCTCCAGGTGCCGCAGATCGTCCAGCAAGGCCTCGACCGTGTAGAGATAGTTCTCCGACAGTGCGTAGAGGCCGGCCGAGGACGCGCTGAAGGAATCGAGCAGGGCCAACTGGATGAGGTCGTAGCGTTCCTCGCTGGCGGCGATGAAGCCGCGTGCTTCGGCCACGTGCACGAGCGCGATCCGCGAATAGAGGCCGCCCGAAGCATCCGCGAAGCGGTGCTGCACCAGATCGACGACCTGCGGGTTGAGCTCCACCGCATCGATCCGGCTTGCGCCGTGGTAATGGGCCTGCAGCACGTCGGCCCCCGCGCCTGCGCCCAACACCAGCACGCGTGGGTGGTGCAGCAGGTGGTAGGGCAGTGCCGAACTGATCTGGTCGAGATACTCGAGAGACGCGAGGCTGTCGCGCCGTCCGTCGAATCGGGTCAGCGCGTTGAGACCTTCGCCGTCGGTGAAGACGCCCCACTGCGGCGGCGGCTCGGTCGTTGCGTTGAGACTCAGGCCCGGCGCGTGGCGCAGTGGAATGCGCGGACTCTCGACCACGCTGACAAGGCCCAGCGGGCTCGAACGCTCCAGCACCACCCGCGCCTCGGGAATGCGCAAGGTCTGCGACAGCTCCTTGTACGGCGACATGACCGGCGCCAGCCACGCCGGCGGCAACAGCAGGGGAAGACCGGCCAGCGCCGCCAGCAGCGCGGCCGGCCATCGCCTGGGGCTTCGGCACTCGATCCAGGCCACGCTGGCGGCGACCCATCCCAGGGCCCCGATCAGCTTCAATGCCTCGGCTGGCGACAGCACGAGCAACAGCGCCACGATGCCCAGGCTTCCCGCCCCCGCACCGAGGATGTCGAAGCTGTAGATGCGCGACTGCTTGCCTCGAAACGAGGCCAGGGCCATGCACGTGCAGGCGCCGGCGCACAGAAAGGGGAGCAGGAGCAGCAGATACACCGCCAGCAGGTAGGCCGGCTGGCGCGGATCCCACAGCATTTCCAGCGGATTGAAAGGCACGCGCTGGGCCAGCAGGAAGCAGCCGATGGCGCTGGCACCGAAGGCCCCGGCGGCGGCGCTGAACAGCAGCGCAAAGTGTCGCTGCGTCCTGGGGAGTGCCAGGGTCAGCACGGCGCCGCTGGCGCCATAGCCGAGAAGCGCCAGGCTGATGATCATGTAGGCGAAGTGGTGCCACAGCACGATGGAGAAGAGCCGCATCAGCAGGATCTCATAGGCCAGCGCGGCAGCCGAGATCAACGCCACGGCCATCACCGGCGCAGCAGCCGGACCGGGGGCGGACGCGTGTGTCCCGGCCATCGAATTCCCCGGCTCAACGCGTGCCCGTCAGAGGAACGAATGCCACCGGCAGGACCTGCCGGGTCGAGACCGTCCCGTCGGCATTCTTCTCGACCAGCATCAGTTGCTGGATCATGAAGGGCGCGCCTACCGGGATCACCATCCTGCCGCCGACCTTGAGCTGCCGGATCAGCGGCGGCGGGATGTGGCTGGCCGCCGCGGTGACGAGGATCGCGTCGTACGGTGCATGTTCTTTCCACCCGTAGTAGCCGTCACCCAGGCGCACCTGGACGTTGTCGTAGCCCAGCGCCTGGAGGCGCTGCCGGGCCTGCAATCCCAGCGGCTCGATGATCTCGATGGTGTAGACCGCGCCGGCCAGTCGCGCCATCACCGCCGCCTGGTAGCCCGAACCGGTGCCGACCTCGAGCACCGTGTGGCCGGGTTCCACCCTGGCGAGGTCGGTCATGAGCGCCACGATGTAGGGCTGCGAGATGGTCTGGCCGTAGCCGATCGGAAGCGGCCGGTTGCGATAGGCCAATGTCACCTGGTCAGCGGAAACAAAGGCGTGCCGCGGCACTTGGCCCATGGCGGACATCACGCGCTCGTCGAGGGCCTGCTTGCCGGTCTCGGCGCGGGTTTCGCGCACGAACGCCGTGATCTCCTGCGTCATCTGCCGGCGCTGGGACGCAAAGTCGTCGGCTGCGGCGCACTGTGCGCCTGCCATGGCCGAGAGGAGCGCTGCGGCAACAACGCCACGGAGAGTGGATGCGGTCATTGCTTCGGTTCGACGACATCTTTCGTTCGCCACGGGGCAGCATAGACGTGCTGATCATGGCTGAGCGCGAGATCGCGGTCCAGCGCGTGGCCGCAAGCCCATGTTGGGAAGGCGGTAGCAAATCCTGCAACGGCGACTTGATACCATGCACCTCCGAGCCGCCGCCACATGGCAGCTCACCGGCAGTGCGACAAATCCCATGACTACACACCCCACAGTCCGCGATGTCACCGACCGTATCCGCGAACGCAGCCATACGCTGCGCAGCGCCTACCTCCAGCGTCTGACCGAAACCCGCAACCGCGACCGCGGTTCCGACCGCATGGGCTGCGCCAATGTGGCGCATGCCGTGGCGGGTATTCCGGCGAGCGACAAGATCAGGGTCGTCGCCGAACGCGCACCCAACATCGGCGTCGTCACCGCCTACAACGACATGCTCTCGGCTCACGCGCCGTACCAGGGCTATCCGGACATCGTCAAGCACGAGGCTCGCCGTCTCGGCGCGACCGCGCAGGTGGCCGGCGGCGTGCCGGCCATGTGCGACGGCGTGACGCAGGGTACGCCCGGCATGGAGTTGAGCCTCTTCAGCCGGGACGTCATCGCGATGGGCACCGCAGTAGCGCTCACGCACGACATGTTCGATGCCGCGCTGCTGCTCGGCGTCTGCGACAAGATCGTGCCGGGGCTGCTGATCGGCGCATTGCATTTCGGCCATCTGCCGATGGTGTTCGTGCCCGCAGGGCCGATGCCTTCGGGGCTCTCCAACAGCGCCAAGTCCAAGGTCCGCGAGCAGGCCGCACAGGGGCTGGTGGGTCGGCAGGGGCTTCTCGATGCCGAGATGCAGGCCTACCACGGCCAAGGCACCTGCACGTTCTACGGCACGGCCAACAGCAACCAGATGTTGCTCGAAGCCATGGGGCTGCACGTGCCCGGCACCGCATTCATCCAGCCTGGCGACACGATGCGCGAGGCGCTGACGCGCGAGGCGGTGCGCACCGTGCTGGGGCGCGCCTCGGATGCCGCCTATGCCGTTCCGCCCATCGGCGAAATGGTCGACGAGCGCGTCATCGTCAACGCGATGGCCGCATTGCTCGCGACCGGC
>DASXLF010000023.1:0-6247 GCA_036496405.1 Steroidobacteraceae bacterium
GCCGCCGAACATGTAGGCGCCGGCATGCCGCTCGATCGGCCGCAAGGTAAGCGCCGCGGCCGTCAAACCCGCGCCCACACCTGGGGCGGTGCGCAACAATCCCAGCCCGAGCGGCCCAATGTGCAGTACCTCGCCCGCGAAAATCGGCAACAGGGCGGTGGCACCGCCAAACAATACCGCGAACAGATCCAGTGACATCACCCCCAGCACTAGTCGCTGATGCATCACGTAGCGCAACCCTTCGAGCAATTGGTGGCGGGTGCTGGTGCCGGCCTGGGCCGCATCACGCACCGCGCGGCGCGAGCCGAGCGTCAGCACCAGCAGCACGGTGGCGATGAACAGCACCAGGCACACGCCGAATACCACCGCCGGGCCGAACAGGAACAGCACCCCACCGAGCGCCGGTCCGCTGACCACCGCGATCTGAAACAGCGTCGAGTTCAGCGCCAGTGCACGCGGAAACTCATCGCGCGGTACCAGGGTGGGCACGATCGACTGCATGGCGGGCGCATAGAAGGCGCGGGTGGTGCCGAAAGTGGCGATCACCAGGTAAATCGGCCAGACGCTTCGCAGGCCGGCCACGGTGAGCCACAGCAACGCGCCGATGCACAGCGCCTCGATGCTCCAGGTAATCACCAGCACGTTGCGGCGATCGGCATGGTCGGCGACGTGACCGCCAAGCAATACCAGGCACACGAACGGCAGGAATTCGCTCAAGCCCGCAAGACCCAGCGCCAGCGGATCGTGGGTCAATGCGTATACCTGCCAGCCCACGGCGACCGCAAGCATCTGCCAGCTCAGCGTGGTGAAGAAGCGGCAGGTGGCGAAGCGCGCAAATTGCGCGTGCCGCAGCACCGCTAGCGATGCCAAGCGCGCCGGCGTGTTCGCCATCAGGCGCCGAGAAACAGGCGATAGGCCGCGTTACCCGTTTCGTCGGTGTAGGGATAATGCAGTTCGTTCAGATGCAGCAGGAATTCCTCGCGCTCGGCCTTGGGTACCTCGATACCTGCCAGCACGCGGCCATGATCGGAGCCGTGATTGCGATAGTGAAACAGACTGATGTTCCAGGCGCTGCCAATGGCGCGCAGAAAACGCAGCAAGGCCCCCGGCCGTTCCGGAAATTCAAAGCGGTATAGCAGCTCATCGTGACCCTGCTCGGCGAGCGGCCGGCTGCGGCCGCCGATCATGTAGCGGATGTGCAGCTTGGCCATTTCATTGCCGCTCATATCGGTGACCGCGTATTCCGCGGCCCGCAACTGCGCGATCACGGCCGATCGTTCCTCATGGCCGCCGCTGAGGCCGAAACCGACGAAGATGCGGGCGCGCTCGCTGCCCTGGGCCCGGTAGTTGAACTCGGTGATGTTGTGCTGGCCGAGCGCCTCACAGAAGTGCAGAAAACTGCCGGGCCGCTCCGGCAGCTCCACCGCCAGCAGTGCCTCGCGCTCGGCACCCAGATCGGCGCGTTCGGCCACGTGGCGCAGGCGGTCGAAATTCAGGTTGGCGCCGCTGTTGATCGCCACCAGGCGCTGATCGCGCCAGTCGTGGCGCGCCAGGTAATGCTTGATGCCCGCGACCGCGAGCGCGCCTGCCGGCTCGGAGATCGAACGCGTGTCCTCGAAGATGTCCTGCATCGCGGCACAGATCTCATCGCTGTTGACCAGCACGATTTCATCGACGTAGCGTTTGGCCAGTTCAAAACACTCCTCACCCACGCGCCGCACGGCGACGCCATCGGCGAACAGGCCCACGCGTTCGAGCGTGACGCGCTTGCCGGCGCGCAGCGACTCGTACATGGACGCGGCGTCCTCCGGTTCCACACCGATGATCTTGACGCGCGGATACAGTTGCTTGATGAAGCTGGCGATGCCGGAGATCAGTCCGCCGCCACCCACGGGGACGAACACGGCATCGAGCTCGCCCGCGGTCTGGCGCACTATCTCCATGCCGATGGTGCCCTGGCCGGCAATCACGTCGGCATCATCGAACGGGTGCACGAATACCAGGTGGCGTTCGCGCGCCACCACCAGCGCGTGCTCGTAGGCGGCATCGTAGGCGTCGCCGTGCAATATGATCTCGCCGCCCAGCTCGCTCACGGCTTGAACCTTTATGGCCGGCGTGGTCAGCGGCATCACCACCGCCGCCGGGATGCCGCGGTGACGGGCGGCTAGCGCCACGCCCTGCGCGTGGTTGCCGGCCGAGGCGCAGATCACCCCGCGGGCGGCGATCGCCGAGGACAGGTGGGCGATCTTGTTATAGGCGCCGCGCAGCTTGAATGAAAATACCGGCTGCAGGTCTTCGCGCTTCAGCAGTATGCGGTTGCCGAGGCGGCTCGAAAGCCGCGGCGCCGCATCGAGCGGCGACTCGATTGCAACATCGTAGACGCGCGCCTTGAGTATGCGCTGCAGATAATCTTCGGACATGGCTCGCCAGGCTGAGGGCGTGAGCGGCCAAGCTTAAGCGATTCCCGCGGTGCGCGGGCAGCCCCCGTCGTCAGGCCGGCGGCGGCTTCTTGACCGTGAAGCGAAACTCGGTCTTTCCCAGGGTCACCAGGTCTCCGTCCTTGAGCGTGCGACGGTTGATGCGCTGGCCGTTGACGTAGGTGCCGTTGGTGCTGTTGAGATCCTCGATCACGGTCTTGGAACCGGCGCGCAGCGCCACGGCATGGTGGCGGCTGATAAATTCGGCATCGATGTGCACGTCATTATCGGGCGTACGCCCGAGCGTGGTGCGCTTGCCGAGCAGGTGCAGTATTCCGGTCGAGCCGTCGGAGCGCACCAGCAGATGCGCCGGCTCCTCCGCGCCCAGGTGCTCGAGATTGTGCTGAATATTGCCGAGCATGGCGACGCTGCTGGCGGCTTCGGCCTCGACACGCTCGATCATGGCATTGCGTTGCGCCAGGGAATCGCGCACCGCGCCAAACTGCACGCGCAGCTCATGCAGGCTCTCGGCCTGTTGCCGGGTCTCGCCTTCCAGCGTGGCAATGCGCTCACGCGCGGTCGTGGCGGCCGCCTCGGCCTCCGCGTGCGCCTTGGCGGCGGCTGCGTCGGCCTGCGTGCGCGCCGCTTCCAGCTCGGCGGTGCGTTGCTGTTGCGTGTGCAGCTGGGCAGCGAGTTCCTGCTCGCGGCTGCTGCTGGTGGCGCGCAACTGGCGCAGGCTCTCCTCCTGCTGCCGTGTCTCGTTTTCCAGGCTGGCAATGCGTTCACGCGCAGTGGCGGCGGCCTCGTCGGCCTCGGCGCGCGCCTTGGTGGCGGCGGCATCAACTCGTGCGCGCGCTGCGTCCAGCTCGGCGTTGCGCTGCTCCTGGACGCTGAGCGCAGCGGCCATTTCCTGCTGGCGCGTGTCGAATTTCACCCCCAGCTCACGCAGGCTTTCCGCTTGCGTGCGCGTTTCGGCTTCCAGGGCGGCAATGCGCTCGCGCGCCTTCACGGCGGCACTGTCCGCCTCGGCGCGCGCCTTGGCCGCGGCCGTATCCACCTGGGTCCGCGCGGCGTCCAGTTCGGCGTTGCGTTGTTGCTGGGTCTTCAGCGCGCTCGTCATCTCGGTCTCTCGGGTACCGGATTTCGAGCGCTGATCGCGTAGCTTCTGTTCCTGCTGGCGCACTTCCGTTTCCAGCGCCGCAATGCGTTCGCGCGCGGTCTTGGCGGCGGCATCGGCGCGGGTGCGCGCTGCCTCCAGCTCGCTGGCGCGCTGTTCCTGATTGCGCACGGCGACGCGCAGATCTTCCTCGCGCGCCCCGACGTGGCGCTCGCGTTCGGCCGCTTCCTGTTCCAGGGAGGCAATGCGCGCCTCGCGCTCGGCGATCATGCCGTCGTACAGTTCGCGCCGGCCTTCCAGGCTTTGCAGAGTCTCCTGATATCGCTCACCGCGGGCACGCCATTGCGCCAGGTCGAACTCAGCCGACTGGGCGCGCTGCAGTATTTTGCTGCGCTCGCTCTTCAGACCCAGCAGCTCGGCGGCCTGCGAGTCCCCGCGCGCCCGGGCCGCTTCGGCGTCCGCGCGCACGGCCACCAATTGGTCGCTCAATCCGCTGCGCTGCGTATTCGAGCTCGCAAGCTCAGAGTCGAAATGGCTCTGTTTGGCTGACAGTTCGCGCTCGAACTTGGCCTGGCGCTCGCTCAGGTTGGCATCCAGCTGTGCGATCTGGGCTTCCAGTTCGGCAATGCGGCGGTCGCGCATTCCGACTTCGCGTTCGTACACCGACAGCTGCTCGCTCTTGCGGTTGAGCATCAGCTCGAGCTCGCGCAGGTTGCCACTGAGGCTCTGCAGATCGCGCTCGAGGTGACTGCGGCTCTCGCTGACCGAAGCCAGATCGGAGCGCAGCGCACCGATTTCCGCTTCGCGAAGGCTGTGTTCCAGCGGCTCGGAATCGGTGCGCGCACTGCGCGAGCGCGGCTGCCCCAGGGTCGGCAGGTTCGAGGTGTCCGCGTTGTCGTCGTGGGTGGCCGGAGATATCCAGGCGTCAGTGTTCGAATTGGGATCGATGGCGGACGCGCCGGTGGCGGACAGCAGCGGCAATTCGGCTGTTTCTTCGAGATCAGCCGAGGGCGGCGGTGTATTGGCTTTGGTGTGGCTGGACACGATGTTTATTCCTCGACACTAGGGACGCGTCAGGCGAGCCCCAGGAATTCCCGCAATAGCGCCGCCTGCCGCTCCAGCTCGGCCGCGCCGCGCGCGCGCTCATCGGCGGCGCGCAGATCTATGACCAGTGAAGAATGGCGCAGCGCCCGCGCCTCCGCACGTACCGTATCGGTATCGGGCGATAGCACGATGCGTCCCACCTGCGCCGCGCGCTGCTCCAGCAGTGCGTTGGCTACCGCCACACCGCTCTCGTGCGCCAGCAGATCCACGTGGCGCACGTGCATTGAATCCAGGAACTCGCCCAAGGTCTCGGCAATGGCGGCGCTCGACAGCGGTTGCGGGCCGCCATCCGATTCGCCACAGCCGGGGAGATCCGGCGCATATACCGAGCGGTCGCGGCCCAGCGGCGGCAGCAAGGGCACAAAAAACCTTCCGGAACCGGGCGCTCCGGGAATGCACAGCAGGGTGGTGGCCTCGTCGAAGCCGCCTCCGGCCGGAATGGCATAGTGCATATGCAGCTGGCCATAACGGCTGTCGAAATAGGCGCGGCGCAGGCGCGGCTCCATATGCATGGGACTGCTGGCGCGACGGGCTTTGGTCATGGACGTAAAGCACCCCTGGCGGCTGCGTGATGGACGGCACGATTATTCCCGAACCCGTCGCTGCGCCCTGCGACCCATTGCCCAACTTGCGCGACCGATCGACGCCATCCGCTGACCTGCTACGGGCGGCTTGGCGCCCGTCCTTGACATAACGTGGCTACGCTGCATCGCAGCATATCCCTCCTGCCGGAGGGGCTGATTGTGCGTCCGCGCGCAGAGGCCAGCAACGTGCGGCGCGGTAACCTATTTGATTCCCATCAATCCACTAGCGTTAAGTGCTCGATTGACGCCGTACATCGCTCGGTGTTCCGATGCGGGCGATGCACGATCTGCGCTCGCTTTTCGTCGCCGGCCTGTTGTGCGTTGCCGGGCATTCTGTGGCGGGACTGGCAGCCGACTCCGCCACAGGCGCCGACGAGCTGCCGAGCGATGACCAGCTCGAAGCCGCCGGTGCCCGCATCGGTGAAATCCGCATCGAAAGTCAGGAAATCTTCGACCTCGACGATCCCAAGGAGAACAACTGGCTGTTCCGCACAGCCGATGAGCTGCACATTCGCACCCGCGAGTCGGCCATCCGCGCGCAACTGCTGTTTCGCACCGGCGATCTGTATTCGCGCCGCCTGCTCGACGAGACAGCGCGCAACCTGCGGCAGAACGCCAGTTTCATGCGCGAGCCGGAGATCTACCCGCTGCGCTACCACGACGGCGTGGTCGACCTCATGATCGTCACGCACGATGTCTGGACGCTGCAGCCGGGCATCAACTTCGGCCGCAGCGGCGGCACCAACACTGCCAGCGTCGACGTCAGCGACGATAATTTCCTGGGCCTGGGCAAATACGTCGAACTCGGTCACGGAGAGAACGTCGATCGCAGCTCCACTTTCGCGCAATGGTCGGATCCCGATGTGTGGGGTAGCCACTGGCAGGATTCGCTGTCCTACCAGAACAACTCCGACGGCAACGCCTGGAATATCGGTGGCTCCTATCCGTTTTACTCGCTCGAGACGCGTTATGACGGCGGCGGCTCGACCGGCAGTTCGCGCTCGGTGGTTACGCGCTACAGCCTC
>DASXLF010000024.1:0-2076 GCA_036496405.1 Steroidobacteraceae bacterium
GACGTTTGCTTATGTGGAAGGCGAGGTGGTTCAGCGGATCGGGCCGCCGCAGAGCGGTTTTGATCTGGGCTGGACGGATCTGAGCGGGCTTGCGGATGGGCCGGCCCAACTGTCGCATCACATCGCGCAAGAGGTTGGCGCGCCGTTCGATCTGGAGCATGGCCCCCTGATCCGCGGTCATGTGGTGCGGATGGGAGCGCAGGAGCATGTGCTGCTGCTGACGATGCATCACATCATATCGGACGGCTGGTCGATCGGTGTCCTGGGCCGCGAGGTGAGCGCGCTCTACGCTGCCTACAGCCGGGGCGCCGCCGACCCGCTGGCGCCGCTGCCGGTCCAGTATGCCGATTATGCGGCCTGGCAGAGGCGGTGGCTGTCGGGCGAGATGCTCGCCGAGCAAACGGATTACTGGCGCCGCGCCCTGGCCGGTGCGCCGGCGCTGTTGGAACTGCCGACGGATCGGCGCCGGCCCGCGCAGCAGGACTTCACGGGCGGCCATGTGGCGCTGGAGCTGGACGAGACGCTGAGCGATGGGCTCAAGGCGCTCAGCCATCGCCACGGCATGACGCTGTTCATGACGCTGCTGGCCGGCTGGGCGCTGGTGCTGTCGCGGCTGTCGGGTCAGCAGGACGTGGTGATCGGGGTTCCGAGCGCCAACCGGTCGCGGCTGGAGGTCGAGGGCCTGATCGGCTTCTTCGTCAACACGCTGGCGCTGCGCATCGAGCTTGGCGGGACGCCCACGCTCGCCCAGCTGCTGGAGCGGGTGAAGGAAGTCGCCTTGCAGGCCCAGGACAACCAGGAGCTGCCCTTCGAGCAGGTGGTGGACCTGGTCAAGCCGGTGCGCAGCCTGAGCCACACGCCGGTGTTCCAGGTGATGTTCGCCTGGCAAAGCGAAGAGGGCGCCACGTTGGATCTGCCGGGCCTGCAGGCCGCGGGGATCAAAGGCCCGCGCTCCGCCGCCAAGTTCGATCTGACGCTGGATCTGAAGGAGAGCGGGGGCCGCATCGTGGGTGGGCTGAACTACGCCGCTGCGCTGTTCGACCAGCAGACGGTGGAGCGCTATGGCGCCTATCTGCGCAACGCCCTGGCGCAGATGGTCGGCGATGCGCAGCAGACGGCGGCGGCGCTGCCCCTGCTGCCGCAGACCGAACGTCAGCGTCTCGTGGAGGATTGGAACGCGACGCAGGCGCCGTACCCGTCGCAGTCGTGCATCCACCAGCTGTTCGAGGCCCAGGTGGCGCGCGCCGCGCAGGCGCCGGCGGTGGTGCACGAGGAGCGCACGCTGAGCTATGGCGAACTGAACGCGCAGGCCAACCGGCTCGCCCGCCATCTGCGCCGCCACGGCGTCACGGCGGACAGCCGGGTGGGGATCTGCGTCGAGCGCTCGGCCGAGATGGTGGTGGGCCTGCTCGCCATCCTCAAGGCGGGCGGCGCCTATGTGCCGCTCGACCCGGCCTATCCGGCCGACCGGCTGGCCTACATGCTGCGCGACAGCGACCCCGCCCTGGTGCTGACCCACGCCCCGGCGCGCCCCGCCCTGCACCACGCCCTCGCCGCCGCACGGCGCCCCATCGCGCTGCTCGACCTGAACGACGACGCCGCCCAATGGGCCGCCGACAGCCCCCACAACCTCGCCTATGTCATCTACACCTCAGGCTCAACAGGACACCCAAAAGGCGTCATGAACGAACATCGCGGCGTGGTGAACCGCCTGTTGTGGATGCAGGACACCTATCGGATCGACCATGCGGACGCGGTGCTGCAAAAAACACCTTTCAGCTTTGATGTGTCCGTCTGGGAGTTTTTCTGGCCATTATTGACGGGAGCGCAGTTGGTGATAGCCAAGCCGGGCGGGCACCGCGATCCGCACTATCTGGTCGACTTAATCACTGAACAGCAGATAACCGTGGCCCATTTTGTGCCGCCGATGCTGCGGATGTTGTTGGCAGAGCCCGAGGTGACGCGTTGCCGGTCGCTGCGCCATGTAATATGCAGCGGGGAAGCACTGCCATACGATTTGCAGCAGCAGTTCTTTCGGTTGCTCCCTGGGCAATTGCATAATCTGTATGGACCAAC
>DASXLF010000025.1:0-1838 GCA_036496405.1 Steroidobacteraceae bacterium
GACCAAAGGATTATGATTCCTCTGCTCTAACCAGCTGAGCTAGTTCGCCAAGGGTTTTGATTATAGGGGATTCCCGCGAAGACGGTCAAAGTCGAGTGGGCGCTGGGCGCTAAAAGCAACGCACGTCGATTTCGTCGGCCGCATGTTGACCGGCTGTCGCGCGCCCCGTGATTGCTGTCGTAGAGCGCCAACGCGCCGCGGCGGTTGTAAGCGAGACCGCAAGCAGCGAGCGATGGGAGGCGTGATAGCGGCGGCCGCAGACAGAAAACAGGGTACCCGAAGGCATTTGCGCTCGGGCGATGCCGGGTGTGCGCCACGCTGCCGTGCACGATTGCGAACGCCGTAGGCGCGGCATCGGCCGCGTTCACCGGCGCGCTGACGCCATCGCGCACAGGAATGTCGATCGTGCTGAATTCAACAATGCCGACAAGGTGGCCGGTTTCTCTGCGAGCAGCCTCTTCCAGCGTGGAGACGAAATCGCGCAGGCCGCGCCGCGGAAGCTCGGGATGCCGTTCCTTCGCACTGGCGCGTATAGCCGCAGTGGTACGTGATCGTCCTGGACAGCTGATAGGCAGCGCGTGACAATAGAATGTCACCGTATCCATGTCCAATGGCGTGTCTTCGACAATGGCCAAGCAACGCGAGGACGGCACCCTGAACCTCAACATCAGCACGGTCGAGCGCGAGACGGGGCTATCGAAGGACGTTCTGCGCATGTGGGAGCGCCGCTACGGCTTCCCTCGGCCCGCCCGCGACGACAACGGCGAGCGCAAATATACGGCGGATGAAGTCGCCAAGCTGAGGGCGATCAAGCGCCTGATGGACATCGGCCTGCGGCCGGGCCGGATCATCCACCATACGCAGGCCGAGTTGAAGGCGATGGGGGATGAGCGCAGCGGTTCCCGCGGCGAGCCGATCGAAGCGGCGCTCGAGCAGGACGTATTGGAAACGCTGCGCACCCACGATGCACAGGCGCTGGTGCACACGCTGTCCAACCTGCTGATGCGAAACGGCCTGCAGCGCTTCGTGCTCGAAACGATTACCGCGCTGAATCGCGCGGTAGGTGAGGCCTGGATGCGCGGCGATCTGCAGGTGTTCGAGGAGCACCTGTACACCGAGCAGGTGATCGTCTTGCTGCGCGCGGCGATCAACCCGTTTCCGCGTGTGCAGGGCACGCCGCGCGTGCTGCTGACCACACTTCCGGGGGAGCAGCACGCGCTTAGCCTGCTCATGGTCGAGGCGCTGCTCATGCCCGAAGGCGCCTATTGCATTTCGCTCGGCGTGCAGACGCCGCTCGAAGACATCCGGCGCGCGGCATTGGCGCATAACGCTCACCTCGTCGCGCTGTCATTCTCGGGGATGTTTCCGGTGCGCCAGGCGGGCGAGGCCCTGGCCGCGCTGCGCCGCCAGCTTCCGCAGAACGTTGCGCTCTGGGCCGGCGGCGAGATGACGCGCCGCATTCGCCGCACACTACCCGGCGTGGTGCTGATTCCGGATCTCGCGGCGGCCATCGGCGCACTTAAGCGCTGGCGCGCCAGTGCGCCGGAGGCTGCCCCGCATCAGGCGCCACTCGGTTTGCGCTGATGCGCGGTCTTGGGTCGGCATCGTCCGCCAGGATGCGTTCCGGCATCCGCTATTTGCCGGGCGGATTCAAAGTGCCCGCCGACGTACAATAGACCGTTGATCTTGGTCGAGGAATGCCATGCTCTATCCGGAATTGTTCAAGGCGCTGGAAGAAGTGCGCTGGAATCTCGAAAACGACGTGCCGTGGATCGACTTCGACGCGGGCAAGCTCACGGAGGACCAGGCGCGCACGATCAAGATGAATGCCATCACCG
>DASXLF010000026.1:0-1546 GCA_036496405.1 Steroidobacteraceae bacterium
CCTGGCATTGCCGTCAGCAACAATCGCAGCGGGCGGACCTACAGCAATCTGTACAGCACCTCGCTCAGCGCCACTTACGAGATCGACTTCTGGGGCAAGAACCGCGCAGCCCAGCGCGCTGCCGAGGAAACCGCGGCCGCCACCCGGTTTGATCGCGAGGTCGTGGCGCTCACCACCGTGGTCAGCGTTGCCACCTCCTACTTCCAGGTGCTCGCCGCGCAGGACCGGGTCCGTATCGCGCGCGACAACCTCGCCGCCGCAAGCCGCGTGCTCAACCTGATCAACCAGCGCTTCAACGTCGGCACCGCTTCGCAGCTTGACGTTGCGCAGCAGGAAAGCCTGTTCAATACCGTGCGCGCTTCGATTCCGCCGCTCGAGGAAACCCTGCGGCAGAACATCGTCACGCTCGCAGTGCTGGTTGCTCGCACGCCTGAGGCTGTGGCCGTCCGCGGCGGCAGCATGGCGCGATTGCGAATTCCACCGGTGACGCCCGGACTGCCGTCCGACCTGATCGGTCAGCGGCCAGATATTCGTGAAGCCGAGGCGCAGCTCGCCTCAGCTAGCGCCAGCGTCTATTCGGCGCGCGCGGCGTTCTTTCCCTCGATCCAGTTGACCGGGGAGGGCGGTTTTCAGAGTGCGGTGCTGAAGACCTTGCTGCGGCCGGAGTCGCAATTCTTCAATATCGCTGCAGGCCTGACTCAGCCAATCCTCGATGGCGGGTTGCTGATGGGTCAGCTCGATCTGCAACTCGGCCGGCAGGACGAACTGCTGCAGCTTTACCGCAAGGCCATCGTCAACGGCTTCGCCGATGTCGATCGCGCTCTGATCGCGGTGCAGCAGACGGCGCTGCGCGAACGCTTGCAGCGCGCCGTGGTGGACAGCTCGCGGCGGGCCTTCGACATCTCCGAAACCCGATTGCGCGAAGGCACGATCGACCTCGTCACCCTGCTCAACACCCAGCAGACCCTGTTTCAGGCCCAGGACAACTTGGCGCTGGCCCAGTTGGACCGTCTGAATGCGGTTGTCAGTCTGTTCCAGGCGCTGGGCGGCGGCTGGCAAAAGCCCAAGCCCGATGAGGCCAAATCCGCCGAACTTGAGGCGGTTAAGCCCTAAACCGGCGTTAAGCAGCCCTATGAAATATGCGTAATGTGCTGTGAATTCTGCGGCTTGGTCGCTATTTATGGTGACACTGCGACTCAGGCTGGCCGGAGATGCCGAGCAGACGATCCATAGTCATCGCCGTCGTTGCGCTCGCGCTGATCGGCGGCGCGGCTGCCGTATGGTGGCCGCCGGCGAAACAGCAGCAGACGCAGCGGGGCCGTGCATTCCGCAGCGATGATGGTCCGGTGCCGGTGATCGCCGCGCTGGCGCACCGCGCCGACGTGCCGGTCTATCTCGACGGTGTCGGCACCGTGAAGGCGCTCAACACCGTGACGGTGCGGCCGCAAGTCGATGGCCGCCTGCTGAGTGTGAATTACACTGAAGGCCAGGACGTCACGCAGGGTTACGTCTTGGCGAAGATCGATCCCATCACTTATCAGGCTGC
>DASXLF010000027.1:0-10955 GCA_036496405.1 Steroidobacteraceae bacterium
GAGGATATTGGCCAGCAATACCTCGCGGTGGCGCGGCAGCTGCGACTCCGACTCGCACAGCTGCAGGCGCTCGGCGACGCCGTTATCGGCGGCGTTGGCACGCGTGGCCAACAGCGCCTGGGGATCGATGTCGAAAGCGTAGGCGCGGCGGGCGCCGAGCTTGAGCGCCGCGACCGCCAGCACGCCCGAGCCGCTGCCGTAGTCGATAACCTCGCGGCCGGCCAGGGGCGTCGCATCCAGCCATTCCAGGCACAAGGCGGTCGAGGCATGCGTGCCGGTGCCGAATGCCAGTCCGGGATCAAGTCGTACCACCACGGCATCAGCCTGCGTCACCTGCTCGTGCCGCGGGCACACCCACAGTCGGCGCCCAAAGGCCATGGCGTGGAAGCCGTGCATCCATTCGCGCTCCCAGACGCGATCGGCTATGGAGCGGGCGTGCAGTTGCGCCGCCGGCAATTGCAGTTCCCGCGCCAGCGCGGCGATCAATGCGACCTCGGCGAGTTCGGCCGTGAACAGCGCATGCAGCCGGGTACGCGACCACAGCCGCACTTCATCCGCTCGCGGCTCGAACACCGCGCCAGCCTCGGGCCGATCCTCGCGCGCATCGTCCAGAGTGACGGACAACGCGCCATGGGCAAAACAGGCGGCCTCGGCGCGCGCCGGGTCCAGTTCCGCCAGCTCGAAGCTCAGTTCCAGATACGGCATGGCCACGGACCGCGCCGGCGCCGCGCGGTCATTTGAGTCCCAGTCGGCGCTCGAGATAATGAATATCGAGGCCACCGCCCTGGAAGGCCGCGTGCGCCAGAATCTCTTGATGCAGCGCGGTGTTGGTCTTGATGCCCTCGACCACCAGCTCCGCCAGTGCATTACGCATGCGCGCGATGGCGGTGTCGCGCGTATCGCCGTGGGCAATGAGCTTGCCGATCAAGGAGTCGTAATGCGGCGGTACGCTGTAGCCGGAATACACGTGGCTATCCACGCGTATGCCGGGGCCACCGGGCGGATGCCAGAGCTTGATCGGGCCCGGTGACGGCATGAAGGTGCGCGCATCCTCGGCATTGATGCGGCATTCGATGGCGTGACCGCGAATCTGCACGTCGGCCTGGCTGAAGGGCAGCTTCTCGCCGGCGGCGATGGTGAGCTGAGCCTTGACCAGATCAATTCCCGTGATCAGTTCGGTCACCGGGTGTTCGACCTGAATTCGGGTATTCATCTCGATGAAATAGAACTCGCCGTCCTGGTAGAGAAATTCCAGCGTGCCGGCGCCGCGGTAGCCGACCGCGCGGCAGGCTTCGACGCAGCGCTCTCCCATCTGCCGGCGCTGCTTGGCGGTGATTCCCGGGGCCGGGGCTTCCTCGATCACTTTCTGGTGCCGGCGCTGCATGGAACAGTCGCGCTCACCCAGGCTGATGACATTGCCATAGTGATCGCCCAGTACCTGGAACTCGATGTGCCGCGGGCGCTCGAGGAATTTCTCCATGTACACCGAGTCGTTGCCGAAGGCCGCCAGGGCCTCGGACTTGGTGACCGCGATCGAGCTGAGCAGCGCGCCTTCGGCATGCACCACGCGCATGCCGCGGCCGCCGCCGCCGCCCGAGGCCTTGATGATCACCGGATAGCCGATATCGCGGGCGATGCGCAGGTTCTGCTCCGAATTGTCGCTGAGCGCGCCGTCCGAGCCCGGCACGCACGGCACCTTCTGGCCGCGCATGACGTTGATGGCCGAGACCTTGTCGCCCATTAGGCGGATGGTTTCCGCCTTCGGCCCGATGAATGTGAAGCCGCTCTTTTCCACGCGCTCGGCGAAGTCGGCGTTCTCGGACAGGAAGCCATATCCGGGATGAATGGCGACCGAATCGGTAACTTCCGCGGCGCTGATGATGGCCGGCATATTCAGGTAGCTCAGCGCCGAAGGCGGCGGCCCGATGCATACCGATTCATCGGCCAGCAGGACGTGCTTGAGACTGGCGTCGGCGGTGGAGTGCACGGCCACGGTCTTGATACCCATCTCGCGGCAGGCGCGCAAAATGCGCAGGGCGATTTCGCCGCGATTGGCGATGACGATTTTTTCCAGCATGGAGAGAATTACTGAATAATGAACAACGGCTGGCCGAATTCCACTGGCTCGCCGTTCTTGACCAGGATGGCCTGGACCGTTCCGGCCTTTTCCGACTCGATCTGGTTCATCATTTTCATCGCCTCGATGATGCACATGACCTGGCCGAGCTCCACCTCATCGCCGATCTCGACAAAATTCTTGGCTCCGGGTGAGGGTGCGGAATAGTAGGTTCCGACCATCGGGGCGGTGACGATGTGTTCGCCGGCGGCGGCGCGCAACGGTCCCGGCGGCGCCGGCGCTACGACAGGCACGCGCGCGTCCGGTGGTGGCGTGGCCGTAATCAGGGCCGGCGGTGGCGGCGCGTAGGCATAGGCGGGTTGCTGCTGCTGCTGCGCCGGCAGCACACGTGCAATGCGCAGGGTTTCTTCGCCCTCCTTGATTTCGATTTCGGCGATTCCCGATTCCTCGAGCAGCTCGATCATCTTTTTTATTTTTCGAATATCCATGAGTCATGACTCCGGTCGGGTAGCGCCAGGGGCGCATTCGCGGGTGCATCGGCGCGCTATGCCGTGCCGGGCGGTGATTAAGTCAATCTGCGATCTTCAAGTCGCTGGTGGCCGGGCTAACAGAGAATGACAGGGATACAAGTTTCCCCCTTAGGTCCCGCGGCAAGAATGTACCCAATTTGCGTCGATTTGCCTAATTTTTGCGCAAAGTCGCGGGATCCTGCGCCTATCGTGCCAAAAACCGAGCGAGCAGATTGGCGGGCCTTACGTGGGGTGGAAGCCACAGCTTTGGCCGCAGCGGCAGCGGGTCTAGTTCGCCTTCTGTTGCGCCTTCGCCCGGCTTACGGCCAGCTCCCTCAGTGCGCCCTGAATACGCTCCCGCGCCTGCGTCAGATCCGCCTGGCCCTGATCGACCGCCCGGATCTCGGTGAGGATGAAATCGGCCTCATCGGCGTGCAGTTCGCCCACCTTGACGGCCACCACGTGGCCCTTGGAATCGGCGAACACGGAGAAGGGCAACACCATTTCCATCCCGAACTGCTCGGCCGCCTTGAGCCCCTCCTGCTCGCCCACCAGCAATGGATAGTCGATGGGTGTGTGGGTCAGGTATTGCTGCACGGCCGTTCGGAAATCGACGGCGATGCCCACCACCTGCAGCTTATCGGCGCGATAACGTCCGCGCAGCGCCTGCAACAGGGGGATCTCGCGGCGGCAGGGAGCGCACCAGGTGGCCCAGAAATTGATGATCAGCGGATGAGCGCCGAAGGAGCGCAGAGAGCGCGGCGTGCCGGCCAGGTCGGGCAAGGAAATATCCGGCACGTCGGTGGGTACCGGGCGCGGCGGGCGCGGTGCCGGTGCGACGTCATCGGTGGCTTCGGCGCCGGTGGGCGGCACATTGACCGCCGGCGCGGTGAGTGGCTGCAGCGGCCGGTCTGATTGCAGGCGATAGGAGATGAAACCCGCCAGCAGTCCGATGCCCACCACGAGGGCAATAGCCAGCGCGCGTTGCAGCGAGTTCAAGCCTGCCGCTCTAGCCCGTGGCGAGCGCCTGACGCAGAAGAGCCGCGAAATTGTCCGCTTTCATATAGCCAACCACGCGGAAACGCTGCTGCTCATGGCCCTGAGCGTCGTAAAAGGCGATGGTCGGTGGCCCGAAGATCTGAAACTCGTGCAGCAGCGCCTGATCCTCCGGACTGTTGGCGGTGACGTTGGCTCGCAGCAGGCGTACGGGCTGCAGTTCCCGCCGGACCCGTGGATCACTGAACGTATAGCGTTGCATCTCTTTACATGAGGTGCACCAGTCAGCGTCGATATCGAGCATCACCGCCTGATGAGCCGCGGCGGCCGCCTGTACTTCGCGCCGCAGATCCGCCACGGAGCTGATGCTGTGAAACGGCAACGCCTGTTCATTGGCAGCGCTGAGTGCCAATGGTCGCAGCGGGTCATCCGCGCCGCGCGCCGCGCCGAACAGCAGCGCGAGCCCATACAGGCCGGCCAGCAGCGCAGCCGCGCGCGGCAGCCAGAGTGCGCCGCGGAATCCCCACAACACGGCGGCGGCGGCGAATGCGGGTAGCGCGTACAGCAGCAGCTCGCCGCGCGGCGGCACGATGCGGGCGAGCATCCAGGCAGCCATGCCGAGCATGAGTACGCCAAAGATTCGCTTGACGCCATCCATCCAGGCGCCGGCCCGCGGCAGCCACCGCCCCGCGGAACTGCCAACCACCAGCAGCGGCGCGCCCATCCCCAGGCTCATGGCGAACAGTGCCGCGGCGCCGCGCGGCACATCACCGCTCTGTCCGATCACTACCAGGGTGGCCACCAGTGCCGGCGCAATGCAGGTGGTCACGATCAGCGCCGAGAGCATGCCCATGATCGCCACCCCGCCGAAGGTGCCGGCGCGTTGCCGGTTGCTGGTCTCGGCCAGTCGCGTTTGCAGGAAGGCCGGCATCTGCACGGTGAACAGACCGAACATGGCGCATGCCATGGCCACGAACAAAGCAGCAAACAGAATAATGATCCAGGGTTGCTGGAACACGGCCTGTACTTGCTTGCCGGCGGCGGCGAATGCGGCGCCGGTGATGGTGTACGTCAGTGCCATACCCAGCACATAGGTGAGCGACAGGGAGAATGCGCGCCCGGTGGTGATGCGCGATCCCTGACCGACGATCAGGCCCGAGAGAATGGGCACCATGGGGAGTACGCAGGGAGTAAAGGCCAGGCCCAGACCGATCACGAAAAACACCCCCAGTACGGCCAGCATGCTGCCCGAGCGAATCATCGTCGCCAGGCGATCCTGTTCGGACACGTAGCCAGCCGCGCCGCCCGAGATCGACGACGTCGACGAGGCCGTTGAGGTGGCCGAGTCTGCCGAACCACCCGGGCCGCCGGCAGGTGCAAAGGCAATGTTCACTACCTGTGTGATGGGCGGATAGCACAGGCCGGCCTCGGCGCACCCCTGATAGGTGACGTGCAAAGTCACCGGCGTTGCCGCGGCCGGCGAGCGCTGAACCGGTACCCTGGCAATCAGTTGCTGGTGATAGACCACCTGTTTGCCGAAGTATTCGTCTGATTTGACCTGGCCCGGCGGAAACTGAGGTGTACCGATCGTGCCGGCATCTTCGGTGATCTTGATGCGATCACGGTACAAGTAGTAGCCGGGGGCGATGACCCATTCGAGCCGGGCCTGGCCATTGTCGGCGCTGGCACTGAGCCGGAAGGCCTTTTCGGGCGGCAGGAAGTCATCGTTGACCGCCGTTTTGTGCGACTGATCCAGTACCGCATCCAGGTCGTCGGCGCCGGCCGCGTGCGCGACGCGCAGGTTCGGCACCAGGCCGGCGACGGCCAGGATCAACATCAGCGTAATCAGTCGGGCTAGCGGGTGATCGCTGCGGTTGGCCTGTTTCATACGCTCTTGACCATGCTGGGACACCTTAAGTGCCATCCTGGCAGAGTTTCAGAGGGACCGGCCGTGTCCGGGCCACAATCCTCATACCGCGGCAATAGACACCGTCGAATGTGAAAAATATCATGAATATCAGGTGATTGTATTGAGCGTCGGGCCCGCGAAGCGCCGCTGCGGCGATAATCTTCGTGTTTCAGGGCTTGAATTTCCAGGGCTGATCCCTATGATTAGCAGCCAACGAGGGAGAGTGCTAACACCCTTCCCGGATCATCCCCCAATCAACAGTATAAAGGAGTGGTATCCATGAAGATTCGTCCTCTTCATGACCGTGTGATCGTCAAGCGTCTCGAAGAGGAGCGCACGTCACCCGGTGGCATCGTGATTCCAGACACCGCAGCCGAGAAGCCCGTACAGGGCAAGATCGTGGCGGTCGGTAAAGGCAAAATTCTCGAAGACGGACAGGTGCGTCCGCTCGACGTCAAGGTCGGCGACAAAATCCTGTTCGGCAAATACAGCGGCACGGAAGTGAAAGTCGAAGGCGAAGACCTCGTGGTCATGCGCGAAGAAGACGTCATGGCCGTCATCGAAGGCAAGTAATTCCAGAGGAATACAGCAATGGCAGCCAAAGAAGTACGTTTCAGCGACGATGCCCGGAGCAGAATGTTCCGGGGCGTCAACATCCTTGCGAATGCCGTCAAGGCAACGCTCGGCCCCAAAGGGCGCAATGCCGTGCTCGAAAAGAGCTTCGGCGCTCCGACCATCACGAAGGACGGCGTCTCGGTCGCGAAGGAAATCGAGCTCAAGGATAAGTTCGAGAACATGGGCGCGCAGATGGTGAAGGAAGTCGCTTCCAACACCTCGGATGAGGCCGGCGACGGCACCACCACTGCCACCGTGCTCGCGCAGGCGATCATCCGTGAGGGCTTGAAGGCCGTGGCCTCGGGCCGCAACCCGATGGACATCAAGCGCGGCATCGACCGGGCGGTTCTGGCGGCAACTGAAGAGCTGCGCAAGCTCAGCAAGCCGTGCAAGGACAGCAAGGCGATCGCGCAGGTCGGCACCATCTCCGCCAATTCCGACGAGAGCATAGGCAAGACCATTGCCGATGCCATGGAGAAGGTCGGCAAGGAAGGCGTGATCACGGTGGAAGAGGGCTCGGGACTGGATAATGAACTCGACGTGGTCGAGGGCATGCAGTTCGACCGCGGCTATCTGTCACCCTATTTCATCAACAACCAGGCCAGCCAGAGCACCGAACTGGAGAAGCCGTACGTACTGCTGGTCGACAAGAAGATCAGCAATATTCGCGAGCTGCTGCCGGTGCTCGAAGGCATTGCGAAGGCGGGTCGGCCGCTGCTCGTGGTGGCCGAGGACGTCGAGGGCGAAGCCCTGGCGACGCTGGTGGTGAACAACATCCGCGGCATTCTCAAAGTCGCGGCGGTGAAGGCTCCGGGCTTCGGCGATCGCCGCAAGGCCATGCTGGCCGACATCGCGGTACTGACCGGCGGCACGGTGATTTCCGATGAAGTCGGCCTGTCGCTCGAGAAAGTCACGTTGAACGATCTGGGCGAAGCCAAGAAGATTCTGGTGGAGAAGGAAAACACCACCATCATCGACGGCCACGGTAAGGCGGCCGACATCAAGGCGCGGGTCGAGTCGATCCGTCAGCAGATCGAGGAAGCGACCTCGGACTACGACAAGGAGAAACTGCAGGAGCGCGTGGCCAAGCTCTCCGGCGGTGTCGCGGTGATCAAGGTCGGCGCTGCCACCGAGATCGAGATGAAGGAAAAGAAGGCCCGCGTCGAAGATGCGCTGCACGCCACGCGTGCCGCGGTCGAAGAGGGCGTGGTACCCGGCGGCGGCGTGGCGCTGATCCGCGCGCTCAAGTCGCTCGATAAGCTCGAGGGCGCGAATGAAGACCAGACGGTCGGCATTCGCATCCTGGCACGGGCGATCGAGGAGCCCTTGCGCCAGATCGTCGAGAACGCCGGCGAAGATGCCGCGGTAGTCCTGAACAATGTCAGAGCCGGAAAGGGCAGCTACGGCTACAACGCTGCCACCGGTGAGTTCGGCGACCTGATCGAGGCCGGGATCCTGGATCCCACCAAGGTGACCCGTCTGGCCCTGCAGAACGCGGCGTCAGTCGCGGGGCTGCTGCTGACCACCGAGGTCATGATTGCCGAGGCACCGAAGGACGAGGCTGAGCACGGCCACGGAGCCCCGGGCGGCATGGGCGGTATGGGCGGTATGGATATGTAGCGCACGGGCGTTACCCTCCCATATAGGCACTTGAAGTCACAAAGGGGCCGGACGAAAGTCTGGCCCCTTTGCTTTAAAGAGCCGGAAAAAGCAGTGTGTTAACCTGCCCCGCGGTAATGTACATGTAACGAATAGTTAACTTTACAAACCAAAATTCTTCGGTATAGTGGTCGCCAGGGTGAGGCGGACGCCAGTTCGCGTAACCCGAAAAGTCGCGGAACAAGACCCCCCCCGTTTCCGCGCAATACCTTAAAGCCCCGCTACGCGGGGCTTTTTTTTTGCCGGCGAGCGTGGCGAGAATTCATGGCCGGAGTGCGCTATCGTGCCAGCCAGGAGTGCACTCGCCCTTGACCAGCCCATTCATCGCGCCCGTGCGCCGCCGCGGTTAGGCGTGGGGTCCCCCAGAACGCAGCTGCTGTACGCCGGCAGCTCGCAGCGCTACGACGAATTGCTCGACCGCGATGGATCCATCCGCGAGCACTGGCGGCCGTTGATCGAGCACCTCGCCAGCGGCGGCCCGGAGGCCGCGCGCCGCAGTGTCGAAATGACGCGCCGCCTGGTCGTGGAAAACGGCGTCACCTACAACGTCTATGCCGACCCCCAGGGACGTGACCGTCCCTGGCCGCTCGATCCACTGCCGCTGCTGATCGCCGCCGATGAGTGGCGCGCGATCGAGGCCGGAGTGCAGCAGCGCGCGCAGCTGCTCAATGCGCTGCTGGCCGACCTGTACGGTTCCCAGCGACTGATCGCCGAAGGCGTGGTACCGGCGGAACTGGTGTTCGGTCATCCGAACTTTCTTTGGGCGGCACACGACACCCGGCCCGCGGGCGAGACCTGGCTGCACCTGTATGCCGCCGATCTCGCGCGCGCACCCGACGGCAGCTGGTGGGTGCTGACCGACCGCACACAGACTCCTTCCGGACCGGGATACGCGCTGGAGAATCGCACCATCATCGGCCGGGTGCTGCACAGCATGTTCAATGAGCTGAAGGTGCGGCCGCTGGCGGGATTTTTTCATGCCCTGCGAGAGAGCCTGATGGCATTCGCCGACGACGGCGAGGCGCCGGTGGTGGTAGTGCTCACGCCGGGGCCTTTCAACGAGACCTATTTCGAACACGCCTTTCTGGCGCGGCAACTGGGCCTGCCGCTGGTGCAGGGCCAGGACCTCACCGTGCGGGCCGATACCGTGTATCTGAAAACCTTGCCAGGACTGCGGCGGGTGCATGCCATCCTGCGGCGGCTCGATGACGACTATTGCGATCCTCTGGAGCTGCGCGCCGACTCGGCGCTCGGCGTGCCCGGGCTGCTCGGCGCGGTGCGCGCGCGGCGCGTAGTGCTGGCCAACGCTCTCGGCAGCGGCCTGCTCGAATCTGCCGCCTGGCAGGGCTTTCTCCCCGGGGTCGCGCGACGTCTGCTCAATGAGAGCTTGCGCCTGCCGTCGGTCGCCACCTGGTGGTGCGGCGAGCGTCCGGCGCTGGAGTATGTGCTCACGCACCTGGATCAGCTGGTGATCAAGGCCACCTACCCGAACCAGCACTTCGATCCGTGCTTCGGCCGCGACCTCGGACCAGCGGAACGTGCGGCGCTGATCGACCGCCTGCGCGCGCGGCCCTATGCCTATGTCGCGCAGGAACGGGTGTCGCTGTCGCAGGCGCCGTCCTGGCGTGCGGGCGCGACGGTACGGCTTGCACCGCGTACGCTGACCATGCGCGTGTACGCCGTCGCCAGCCAGGGCGGTTACCGCGTAATGCCCGGCGCGCTGGCGCGCATTGCCGCCGAGGGCGTGGTGGACATTGTCTCCAGTCAGCGTGGCGGCGGCAGCAAGGATGTGTGGGTACTGGCGGACAGCCGCGGCAGCGAACAGGCGATGATCGACGATGCCGCCGGCGAGGCCCAGACGGCGGCGCGCCGCGTGCGTCACGACGAGCTGCCCTCGCAGCTGGTCGAAAATCTGTATTGGCTCGGGCGCTATTCGGAGCGGTGCGAAGACAAAGCGCGGCTGGTGCGCGCCACGTTGGCGATGCGCACCCGCGCCGGCGTCTGGAGCAACGCCCACGAGCAATGCGTGCGTTACGGTGTGTTGCCCGCCGAGGGCGACCCGTCGCAAACGCTGTTCGAGGATGCCCATGAACTGGGCCTGGCCGCGGACCTGGGGCGCCTGGGCTGGTGCGCGACACAATCGCGCAGCCGGCTGTCGGCCGAGCACTGGCGCTCCATCAGCGTCATGCAGCAGCAGTTCAATCAGGCCGGCGCCAGTCGCGATGATCCGCTCGAGGCGCTGGACCGTCTGCTGGTGGCGCTGACGGCGCTTGGCGGCTTCGCGCTCGACGACATGACCCAGGATGACGGCTGGCGGCTGCTGATGCTCGGCCGCCGCCTGGAACGGGTGCAATTCCTGGCGGGCCTGCTGGGAGACCGGCTCGACCCGGGTACGGCGGTAACGCAGGGCGAACTCGAATGGCTGCTCGACGTGGGCGGTGTCAGCATTACCTATCGCACGCGCTACGTTTCCGCGCCGCAGCTGGCGCCGGCGTTGCAGTTGCTGGTATTCGATCAGGGCAGTCCTCGGGCGTTGGCCTTTCAGTGGCGCGCCATTCGCCATGCGCTCACCGATCTGGCGCAGTCACTTGCCGCGGCGGACGAGCCGCTGGAACAACCGATGCAGCAATTGAACGCGCTATCGATCACCGGCGTGGAACACGAGGGCGAACGCGGCGGCGATTGCCGCAAGCGATTTTCCGCGGCACTGGCGGAGCTGGCGGCGGCTGCCGCGCGGGTCTCCGACCGGCTGGCGCGGCGTCATTTTTCTTTGCTGGACCGGGATCTGCACACGGTGAGTTCATGAACGCGGCCTGCTACGCCGTGCGGCACGAGACCCTGTATCGCTACGACCGCGACGTGGCGCATTCGCATCAGCAATTGCACCTGACGCCGCGCAGTTTTGCGCGCCAGCGCTGCCTGCAGCACGGCATCGAGATACAGCCGCAGCCGGCGGCGCGCAGCGAGCATCTGGACGCCTTTGGTAATTGCGTGACACGCATGGAGCTGGATCAGCCGCATACACGCCTGCAGGTGGTCGCGGTGATGAATGTCAGTCTGGAAGCGCCGCCCGAGACGCTCGCGGCACCGGGCGAGGAGTGGCAGCGCGTGCGCGAACAGCTCGCATACCAGGCGCGCGAGCTCGAACCCGACTGGCTCGAGGCCATGCGCTTCCGGGGCGAATCGCCGT
>DASXLF010000028.1:0-2329 GCA_036496405.1 Steroidobacteraceae bacterium
CATGCCGGGGCAGATGACCCAGGCGCAGCTTGAGGCCACGCCCGGGTATCAGTTCGCCCGCGATCAGGGCCTCAAGGCGGTGCAGAGTTCGGCCGCCGCGCGCGGGCTTGGGGTTAGCGGAGCATCGCTGAAAGGCGCGGCGACCTATGCCACGGGGCTGGCGTCCAACACCTATCAGCAGCAATTCAACAATGCGCAGACGAATTTCCAGAACCTGATCAATCTCAACACCGGGGCGCAGGCCAATCTGCAGAACCAATACGCCCGCTTGGCCGGGTTGACGACGACCGGCGAGAACGCGGCGGCGCAGACCGGGCAGCAGGGCACAACGGCGGCAGCCTACCAGGGCAACTATCTCACCCAGGCGGGGCAGGCGACGGGGGCCGGCACGGTGAACGCCGGCAATGCGCTGAACCAAGGGGTGCAGAATTATCTCGGCTATAACTTAGCGCAGCAGTACCTGACGCCCTCGGCCGGTGGGGCGACGAGTGGCTACGGTACCAGCGCTCCGGGGACGTTTGGTACGAGCGCTGCCGGTAATCCTGTGATGACCGGCTACGCGCCGTCGCTGACGCCTGGACAGCAATATACCGGCGGATTTGTGGCCCCGTTAGCGTGAGGTCAATACACCATGCCTGACATCAACGCGCTCTCGCGCAGTCTCGCCCTGGCTGAGGCAGTGTCGACCGGACTCCCAGTGCCGCTCGGCAATCCAGATGGTACAGGCATGCTGTTTGCCTTCCCTACCGGGGTCGTCGGATACGGCCAACCACGGGTGCAGCCGCCGCTCAAGCAGGCCAATCCGTATACCACCTATGTGTCGCCGAACACGCCACAACCTGCCGGGACGTTGCCGGTGCTCGGACAGACGGGCACTCAGTCCGGTCCTCCCGTGCATGCGACCTACGACATGCCGCCAGCGCCGCCGGACTTGCACACTCAGGCAAGAGATTATCGCACCAAGCACGGGCTAGCGACGCAGGATGACACCGATGCGCTGAACGCCGAATCACTAGCCGCTGCCCAGTCCGGGCGCACTTATCTCGACCAGACGCTGGCAGCACAGTATGGCCAGCCGCTGCCCAGCGGCGTCTCTGGCCCTCGCACCGATGTCGTCAACGCACTCATCAGACCACCGACGGGTCAAGGAACATACTCATGAGCGGAGCCATCACATCACGCGGCATGCGTGGTCGCACGCAGGAGCACGCGCTGCGGCGTCGCGATGCGACCGGTGGCGAGTTGGAGATGCTGGCCAAGGTCGTGAACGATCCGAACCCGGACCCGAAAGAAGTCTCCGATTACATCAAGAAACTGCTCCAGAAGGAGCATATCCCTGCCAGGGCGGCATATCAGCTGCTTGCGTCAATGCCGGACGAACCCGCCGCACTGCGCAATTGGGCGCGGGCGGTGTTCTCTGCCGTGATGCACGAGGGTATCCACGCGGAGGCTGCGTTCCCGCGCGAGCTATTTCCGTCATCCGCACCGACCACGGAGGATACCGGCAATGAGCGGCAGTAATCCCTTTGCCGCTGCCATAGCGGCCGGCAGCCAGCAGCCGAACGCGCTTACGATCGCCAACAGTGCGGTGGCGTTGGCGCGCCAAGGGCAGGATCTGCATCAGCAGCAGTTTGCGTTGCAGCAGGCGCAATTGCAGCCCGCCTATCAGTCCATGCGACAGCTCATGGCAACCAATCCGGATCCCTCCTGGGATGATGTGCGAACCAGCCTGGCGCAATCCGCTCGCATTGGCGCCAACGTCGACGGCCTCGTGGCCAATGCCAACGAAGTCATGGCCCAGGGCGGCAAGCCTGCTGACTTCATGCGCGCCACAGCGCTTGGTGGCATGTCGGCGGAGCGGCAGGGCGAGCTGGTTGGGCCACAGCGGCAATCCATCAGCACGGGCGCTGGCACCATCTATGGCACGACGCCAGGCATCTGGGGGCCGAATGCCGGGCAATTCAACCCCGCCGGCTTTATCGCGCGGGGCCTCACGCCAGCGGAAGCCACGGATATGATCCAAGTGGGCGTCAATCCAGACGGCTCACCAATTATGAAGCCGCGTGGGGCGGCGTTTGGGGAACCATATGGCGGCGCCCCGGCAGGCAGCCCGCCATCAACGGGTGGTGCCGGTGGTGGCGGCGGTGGGCCCGCGGGCCCACCGCCCGGATCGCCCGCCCAATCAGGCCAGCCGCTGTCGCAGATGGACGCCGATCTGGCGAACTTCGCGCAGCGCGAGAGTGGCAACCAAAACATTTTTTCCAGAGTCCAGGTGCCCGGCTACACGCAGCAGCAGACCGGCTCCGGCTACTACCAGATCATTCCGTCG
>DASXLF010000029.1:0-2502 GCA_036496405.1 Steroidobacteraceae bacterium
GAAGCCCAGGTGCAGCGCCATTGGAAAGAAGATCGGCACCGAGATCAGCATGATCGACACGCCGTCCATGAACATGCCGAGCACGATCATGACCCAGAACATGGCAAACAGGATCCAGAGCGGATGCACGTCGAAGCCGCCGACCCAGCCAAGCAGGCCGGCACTCGCGCCCGAGAACGCCAGCAGCTGGCTGAACACGGTCGAGTTCATCAGGATGAAGAACACCATGCCCGCGGTCCGCACGGTGGCGTCGACGGCGAACAAGATCGACTTCAGCGTCAGCACCCGGTAGAGCCCGGCGAGGATCATGACGCCGAGCACGCCGAGCGCGGCCGATTCGGTCGGCGTCGCCCAGCCGAGCACGATGAAGCCCACCACCATGAACACCACCAGGCCCATGGGCAGGATATTGAGGGCAGCCACGGTCAGGCGCTTGCGCCACGGCGCGGGCTCCATGTCGTAGGGCGGCGCGCCTGACGGGTCGATCAGCAGCTGCAGCCAGATCATCGCCGCAAACAGCGCGGCCAGCAGGAACCCGGGGATGAACCCCGCGATCAACAACTGGCCCACATCGATGCTAGCGATCGCCGCCAGCAGCACGCCGAGTGCGGACGGCGGGATGATCATGGCGAGGCTGCCGCTGCCGAGAATCGGTCCCATCGACATCCGCGCACTGTAGCCGCGCCGCCGCATCTCCGGCACCATCAGCGAGCCCAGCATCGCGGTGTTGGCCATCGACGAGCCGGTAAGCGTGGCAAACAGCGCGCCGCCGGCGACCGTCAGGTAGCACAGCCGCCCCGGCAGTCGGCCGAACAGCACGTCAAGCCCGTCGAATACGCGCACGGCGAGCCCGGTGTGGAAGAACAGCGAGCCCATCATGATAAACATGGGCACCGGGCCGAGCGTGAACCGCGAGATCAGAATCGTCGAATTGGAGATGACCTGATCAATCGATTCCAGATTCCAGCCGGTGAAGAACAGCCAGCCGAGCACGTTGACGGTGACAAAGGCGAGCGCAACCGGAAATCCGATGCCGAGCAGCAGCACGATCATGCCCAGCAGCAACGCAAAGGACCAATACCATTCCATCGCCTAGGCGCCTTCCTTGACGTCGGAACGGCTGCCGTACATCGAGTCGAATCCCAACAGGAAGCGCAGGAATTCGATCGCGACCAGCAGGAAGCAGAGGGGAATCGGCGCGAGCAGCGACCACATCGGCATGTCGGCTGCCCGGGTGTCGATCTCCTCGTGGGCGATCGCGTCGAGCAAGAGCCGCAGCGAGAAATATGCGATCGTCAGGCAGATGCAGACGCAGACCAGATAGACGAACTTGGCCAGCACGCGCTGCGCCGCCGCCGGCAGCAGCTGCGTGATCGCATCGATGAAGACGTGCGCCTTGTTGCGCGCGAGCCACGGCGCCGCCAGCATGGTGAACCACAGCAGGCCGTACTCAACGAGCACGCTGGAATAAAGCCAAGGTTTGAGGCCGACGGTACGGATCAGGACGTCACTGACGATCAGCACGAACACGGCGACGATGACGACGCCAGAAAGGTATTTCAGCAGCACGATGAACTGCAGATAGACGGCGGCAATGCGATCCACGGGCCGGCTCCCCGCTCATGCCTTGCGTGATCCAAAGCGATACGTTGCTTGCGCAACAAAAGTCGCATCCCCGATGCGATGATAGTCCGGTTTCCGCCACAACCCTCTGCGCGCTATGGTCGCATGACCGTCGGCGCCAAGCCAACAGCTGCGGCGCAGAACGTCCCGCGCCCGGCCCTTTATACAAGGACCAAGCATGACCCCCAGCGATCCCCGCATTGTCGGCACCTGGCGGCTCAAAAGCACACCAGGCCGCGACGACGCCGGCGCGTTGTTGGCGCCGCCCTACGGCCCCAAGCCGATGGGACTGGTGGTGTTCGAGGCCAGCGGCCGCATGATGGCGGTGCTGTGCGACGGCCGCAGCGCGCTGCCCGAGGGCGAGCCACACCAGTTCATGTCGTACGCGGGCAACTACACGTTCGACGGCACCACGCTGTCGACGCGGGTCGATGCGTCATCGGACCAAAGCCGCGTCGGCGGCGAGCAGCTGCGCGCGGTACGCTTTGAAGGCTGCGCAATGGTGCTGAGCCCGCCGCGGCGGCTCTACGCCGGCGTGATGCAGCACCAGGAGCTGGTGTGGGAGCGGGTGGAGTAGCGGGAGGGGGACGTGGTGCCAGGGGCGGAGCCACAGTTATTAATCAATGCCTTGTGTTTGTTGCAGTTTTTTAGTCGCCAACTTACGCGATACCAACACAAATACCAGCACTTAAAATCTTTAGTCGGGCGCCCGACCGTCTTTGCATTTGGCGAAGCATTGACGGTGCGGCCCGGCAATCGGCAGTTCGAACACGAATCCGAATTAGGGGCCTCGAACCTCCGACCAGGCCGTTATGAGCGGGGATGGTTCACCGGAAAAGCCAGATTATATCGACAGTTTTGACCACGATTGAACACGTT
>DASXLF010000030.1:0-1502 GCA_036496405.1 Steroidobacteraceae bacterium
CCGGCGTGGAAGCGCAAACCAGCGTACCGGCGCCGAGGCCGATCACCGCGACCCGCAGCGGGCTGCCCTTGCGCGCGCGGATCGCGTTGATCGCCATGCCGATGCCGCCGTTCTTGTCGTAATAGGAAATCAGCTCGGGCCTTCCGGTGACCGGCGTGCCGTCGGCGTTCCTGTATTTCTGCGCGCCGTGAATCGTGGTGCCGTGCAGCAGCACGTGATAGCGGCTGTCTTGCGACACCACGATCTTGTGGACGCCGAAAAAGCTGCGCACGGTTTCCGCGCGCCCTTCGTCGCCCGGATAAATTCGGATCAGCAGCAGCGCCAGCACCACGGTTGCGAAGATCTTCCAGCGGTTGGCATTCAGGGCGAGCGCCAGCAAGGCCGAGAGCACGCCGACCGCGCCGATCACCCAGACCCGGCTTCCTGCGAGCCCCCCCATGATCTTGCCGTTCGACCAGGACGGCGCGATCAGCGCCAGCGCGAGAAGCGCAAGCAACGGCCAGTACCAGCGGCTCCAGCCGGAAAACCGCTCGCTGCCGCCGGGCGGCCGGCACAACGCGGCCAATGCCAGCAGGATCGGGTATTCCGCGATCCATGAGAAGGTGAACGGCGCGATCAGGCCGGCGAACAATCCGCCGACCATGCCGCCGAACGACAGCGCGACATAAAAGCCGGTGAGGTATTTCGCGGCCGGGCGGGTGCGCGCCAGTTCGCCATGGCAGGCCATCGCGATCACGAAGAAGCAAACCAGGTTGCCGCCCAAGGTCAGCAGCAGGTTCTGTTCGCCGCCGATCGCCAGAAGCACGATCACGCCGGCGATCGCCAGCGGCTGCGCCAGCAGCATCCATCGGTGCGGCAGCAACGGGCGCGACTGGAACACCAGCACCCAGGTGAGCAGATAGAGCGACAGCGGCAGCACCCAGAGCAGCGGCGCGGCGGCGACGTCGGTCGAGATATGCGCGGTCACCGCGATCAACAGACCGGACGGCACCGCGGCGAGAAAGATCCAGCGCGCGCGCAGCATCCAGGCAGGCCGCGGCGCGGCGCTATCCTCGGCCAGCACATCGACCGCCGCCGTGGCCGGCGAGCGCAGCAGCAAACCGCCGCACGCCGCGATCAGGACGATCAGCAGGCCATAACCGCCGGTCCAGATCAGGTTCTGCGTGCGCAGCGTGAACATCGGCTCCAGCAGCACCGGATAGGACAGCAGCGCGAGGAAGCTGCCGATGTTGGAGGACGCATAGAGGAAGTACGGATCCGGCCCCGCGGGATGGCCCGTACGCACGAACCAGGCCTGCAGCATCGGATTGTTGGCGGCGAGCGCGAAGAACGGCAGGCCGATCGACACCGCAAACAGCCCGAGCAGCCAGAACGCATAACCTGATGTCGGCGGATCGCCCCACGAGGTGGCGATCGAGAGCGGCAAGGTCAGGATGGCGGCGACGAGCAGCACGAGATGAATCACCACCGGGATGGTGCGGTTCCTGATCTGCATCAGGAAA
>DASXLF010000031.1:0-1504 GCA_036496405.1 Steroidobacteraceae bacterium
TATCGAGGGCACGGCGGCGATCGGCACGTCCGCCGCCTACGCCCGCGCCGACCATGTGCATCCGGCGCTGGCCGGCGGTACCACGGTGACGATCAGCGACACCGCGCCTGGCGCGCCGTCCACTGGCGCTATGTGGTTCGACAGCGTCGGCACGCAGATGTATCTGTTTTACAACGACGGCAACCGCGCGCAGTGGGTGCCGACCACCAATCAGGTAACCGGCATTCAGGAGGCGCCGAGCGGCGGCGTGCTGTATGGCCGGCGCAATTCGGCATGGGCGAGCGTCGATGCCGCGATTGTGCCGGCCCAGAACAACACCGGGCGCAATCTGCTGCACAATCCGCTGTTCAACGTGACGCAGCGCGGGGCGGGGCCGTGGAACTCGTCTGGCGTCTATACGGTCGATCGCTGGCAAATAGCCTTTACGGGCGATACCATGAGCAGCGCAGTCGCCGCTGCGGCTGATGCTGATCGTGCGGCGGCCGGTGATGAGACAATGCAACGGATGCTAAGTGTTACCGCTAGCGGCACCGCCGGCGCCGGGGCTTATAGCCTGCTGATGCAGCCCATTGAAGGGGTTCGACGGCTTGCGGGAAAGACTGTCACAGTCTCGTTTTGGGCAGTCGCTTCCGCTGCCGGCCGTCGATTAGGCGTATCCTGCAATCAGGTTTTTGGGACTGGTGGCTCGCCGTCGGCGGGAACTTCGGGAACCGGTCAGTCCGTCGCATTGACAACCTCCCTCGCCCGTTATTCGGTCACTCTCACGATACCAAGCTCCGCCGGCAAGGTGTTGGGCACTAACGGCGATGACAGCACACAACTGTTCATTTGGTATTCCGCTAGCTCTACCTTCAATGTCAACTCCGGTACGGTCGGCGTGCAGACTATTACTGCCAACCTATGGGGCGTGCAGCTGGAGATTGGCTCCGTGGCGACGCCGCTGGAGAAGCCCGACCCACAACAGGACCTGGCGAAGTGCCAGCGGTTCTATCAGACGATCAGCATCGTATCTGGCGGCTACGCCACCAGTACCGGGCAGATAAACTCGGCGTCGGCTATGCCACAGGTCTTCATGCGGGCGGCGCCGGCGATCACGCCCATCAGCAACTCCAATACCAACATGGGCGCGCTGACCTATGCCGTATTCGGCGCCTCGATACAGGCTTACGGCTACCCAGTAACCGCTGGCGGCGGCTACGGCATAGCGGTGAACTTGGCTCTATCGGCGGACCTCTGAGCCATGGCGCTTGATTTCCCCAATAGCCCCACGCTCAACCAGACGTTCGTCGGTCAGGGCGGCGTGCTGTATATCTGGGACGGCGCGAAGTGGGTTGCGTCCACCTCCGGCCTGCCCGGCGGTCCCTATGCCCCACTCGCCGCGTTGGGCGTCGGGCGTAATCTGCTGCACAATGCGCTGTTCAACGTGGCGCAGCGCGGGGCGGGGCCGTGGACGACAAGCGGTGCCATTACAATGGATCGCTGGGCTACTTGGCTAGGCGCGGGA
>DASXLF010000032.1:0-1804 GCA_036496405.1 Steroidobacteraceae bacterium
GTACTCGGCGCAGCGATGCAATGTCGGCACCACCTTGCCGGGATTGAGCAGGCCGCTGGGATCGAACGCGCGCTTGACACCGACAAACGCGTCCAACGTACTGCGGTCGAACTGTGAGCACATCTGGTTGAGCTTCTCGACACCGACGCCGTGCTCGCCGCTGATGGTCCCGCCCAGCTGCACAGTCTTTTCCAGTATCTCGGTGCCGAACTGCTCCGCACGCGCCACCGAGTCTGCATCGCTGTCGTCAAACAATATCAACGGATGCAGATTGCCGTCGCCGGCATGGAAGACGTTGGGACATTTAAGCCGGTACTTGGTTTCCAGCGCCTGGATCGCCAGCAGCATCTGCGCCAGATGGCGGCGCGGAATGGTGCCGTCCATGCAGTAGTAGGCCGGCGATGCCCGGCCGGCCGCCGGAAAGGCGTTTTTCCTTCCCGCCCAGAATCTCAGGCGCTCCGACTCATTGCTGGACACCTGCAGGCGCGTGGCCTGAGCGGCCCGCAGGACTGCGCTCATGTGTTCGATTTCGTCGCTAACTTCCTCGGGCGTACCATCCGACTCGCACAGCAGTACGGCGGCCGCATCCAGATCGTAGCCAGCGCGCGCAAATGGTTCGACCAATCGCGAGGCGGCCTGATCGAGCATTTCCAGTCCGGCTGGGATAATGCCGGCGGCGATCAATGCCGCCACGGCGTGGCAGGCATGAGTCACTTCAGCGAAGCTCGCCATGATGCATCGGGCCACTTGCGGCATCGGCACCAGTCTGACGGTGACTTCCGTGGTCACGGCGAGCATGCCCTCTGAGCCCACCACCACGGCCAGCAGATCCAGTCCCGGTGAATCGAGGGCGCCGCTGCCGAACTCGACGGCCGTACCTTCCACCGTCAACGCGCGCACTCGCAGCACATTGTGAACGGTCAATCCGTATTTGAGGCAATGCACGCCGCCGGAGTTCTCGGCAACGTTGCCGCCTATCGTGCAGGCAACCTGGCTGGAAGGATCGGGTGCGTAGTACAGTCCATGAGGTGCCGCGGCTTCGGATATCGCCAGATTGCGCACTCCGGGCTGCACGGTCGCGGTGCGGCTACGGCGATCGACGGCAACGATGCGGTTGAACTTCGCCATCGACAGCAGCACGCCGCCAGCGTGTGGCAGCGCGCCACCCGACAGTCCGGTGCCGGCGCCGCGCGGCACGACTGGCACCTGCATGGCATGGCAGAGTTCGAGCACTTGCGCCACCTGGGATTCGCTTTCGGGCATTACCACGGCCAGCGGCAGCTGCCGATAAAGAGTCAGGCCGTCGCATTCGTAGGGCCGGGTATCTTCATCGCGATGCAGGATGCACTGCTCGGGCAGCGCAGTTCGCAGTGCCGCTACCACCTGACGCTGTTTTTGCGGATCGACCGCGCTGTCGTGCATGCCGCAAGGTCTCGGGTGTGCGTCAGTGTGACGCCAGAAACCTCATTATCGCATAGGACTAATTTGGCCTTTACTTATTGTCGGGCTTCGGCTCGCCATTGGTCGGCGCGGCGGTCGACAGCACCTGCCATAGCGAATTGAGTTCCAGCGCCAGCTGGCCGCTGACGAAGCTGTGCAAGACCAGTTTCTCGACCTCGGAAGGTGCTTCGAATTTGATACCGTAGAAAGCCACCTGCGGGTGCCGGCCATCGCTGGTGCCAAATTCAGCAATCACACTGGCATTGAGCGCAAGCTCGAATTGCGATTCGATCACTTCCAGCTTCATCGCAACGCGAAGCGCGTCGCCACGCTTGAGCTTGATGCTCCGCTCGACCGCGAGCCG
>DASXLF010000033.1:0-1577 GCA_036496405.1 Steroidobacteraceae bacterium
CCGCATAGGCAGCGGGCGGCGCATCGGCGCTGCGGGTGAACTGCAGCGCATCCTGCTGCAGCACGATTGATGCACGAAGGCCCGGCATGTTGTCTTCGAGTTCGAGCGTGCTGCCGTGCAGCCTGGCCACCGCCTCCACCAGACTTAGTCCCAGACCGAAGCCGGGTGTGCCGCGGCTCAGATCGCCACGGTAGAAACGCTCGACCACCTTGGTTTTTTCCGAATCCTGAATTCCCGGTCCGCTATCGGCGACGCTGACACGCATTGCCTGTCCGGGGCCGCGCTGCACCTCGACGCGGATGTCACCGCCCTCGGGCGTGTACTTGAGCGCGTTATCGATCAGATTACCCAGCGCCTGCGCCAGCAGCAGAGAATCGCCGCGCAGCGGCGCCGCGCCGTTGGTGACGATAGTCAAGGTACAATTCTTGAGTTCGGCGGCAGGCTGATAGAACTCGACCGCGGCGGCGGCCAGTTCCGCCATATCCAGGGCGACGAAGCCCGAGCGGCGCATGCCGTTGTCGATTTCCGCCAGGCGCAGCAACGCATTGAACATGCTGATCACGCGATCGACGTCGGCTACGGCCGCCTCGATCTCGGCGAAGGTCTGCTCCGGCCGGGGTTTGGTGAGCGAGAGCTCCTCGAGGCGGGAGCGCAGCTCGGCCAGCGGCGTGCGCAGATCGTGCGCGATCGAGTTGGAGACGTTGCGGATGCCCCGGATCAGGTGCTCGATCTGCTCCAGCATGCTGTTGATGGTTTGCGACAGCACATTGAGCTCATCGCCGCTGGCACTGGTTGCCAGCCGGCGACTGAGGTCGCCCTGAATAATGGCCGAGACCGTCTGGCGAATGCCGTGAATGCGCCCCATCAATGCACGACGGATCAAAATGCCGCCGAACGCGCCCAGTACTGAGAGAATGCCGATGGCGCTGGCCAAGGCAAACCAGAAACGGCGTTCCAGCGGCTCGAAGCGCGACAGGTCGCGGCCGACCAGCAGGTTGTAACCTCCAGGCAGCTGCATGCGCACGAATGCCGCGCGCACCATGTGCCCGCCCGCGTCCACGTCGAAGTTATAGGAACCGGGCTGGGGTGGCGCCTGCGGCGGCCATGCGTTCAGATTGCCGGCCAGGGGCTTGAACGCGGCGTCCGTGAGCAGCAGGAAACGCTCGCCGGCAATCTGCAGCCCCACACGCGCATCGATATAGTTCGTCAGGCCAACCGGACCGTCGCGCCGAAACACGTCCGCCAGACGCAGCGCATCGGCCTGCAATATCTCGGTGCGCCCTTCCTGGATGGTGACGCGCCACTCATACCACATGGGTGTGGCAAACAGTGCCAGGGCCGCCAGCCCGAGGCTGATGTAGCCAACCGCCAGCGTTAGTGCCGAGGAGCGCATGAACGAACGCATGTCCCGGCGATTAAACAGCAACCCGCGATGGCAGCGCCAGTAGTCATTGCGCGGCTCAATCGTGCGCCGTCATGGTGTAGCCGGCATTACGCACGGTGCGCAGCAGCGGCCGTTCGAAGTCGGCGTCGATCTTCTGGCGCAATTTGCTGATATGCACGTCCACGACGTTGGT
>DASXLF010000034.1:0-1907 GCA_036496405.1 Steroidobacteraceae bacterium
GTGCTCGAGGCTCAGCGCACCATTGAGTTATGGGAAGAAGCCGGTGCCTCGGTATTGCACGTCGAGGACCAGGCCATGCCGAAGAAATGCGGGCACTTCGCCGGCAAGCAACTGATCAGCGCCGAGGAGATGCGCCACAAGCTGCGCGCCATGCTGGCGGCGCGCCGCGATCCGGATTTCTTCATCGTCGCGCGCACTGACGCCCTGGCGGTGACCGGGCTGGATGATGCCATCGCCCGCCTGACCGGTTACGCCGAAGCCGGCGCCGACGGGCTGTATATGGATGCCATGCAATCGGTGGAACAGATGCAGGAGATCAGCCGGCGTCTGCAACCGCTGGGCAAACCGTTGCTGTTCAACATGGCGCGCTCGGGCAAGAGTCCGTATCTGACGCTCACGCAGGCGCATGAGCTCGGCTTCTGCTATGCGCTCTGCCCCATCGAGCCGCTGTTCGCCATGCACAAGGCGGTCAAGACCATGATGCAGCGATTCATGGCGGCCGATTGCTCCACCAGCGCCGTGGCCGATTTGTTGACGCCGTTCGATGAATTCAATGCCTTCGTCGGCCTGGCGGAGACCATCGCCCGCGAGCAGCGGCTCAACCAATAGGATGGGGAAGCGGGCGACACCGCGCGCGCAAGCGCGAGCGAAGCGCTGTCCCGCGCCTGCCGCGAGCCGATCGCCTGCCGCGCGTGTGTTCGGCCTGGTGGCGCACGTGCATCAGTCCGAACTGCGCGCGCTGGCGGTGGCATTTGCCTGCCATTTCGTGCTGCTCGCCAGCTACTACATCCTGCGCCCGGTGCGCGACACCATGGCCACCGTGTTCGGCGTGGCGCAACTGCAGTACCTGTTCACGGTCACCTTCCTGGTGACCCTGGCGTGTGCGCCCATCTACTCCGCCCTGGCATCGCGGCTGGCGCTCACGCGTTTCCTGCCGGGCATCTTCTGGTTCTGGCTGCTCAACATCCTGCTGTTTTACGTGCTGTTCAAAATGGGTCCCCACAACCGTCTGGTGGCGGCGGCCTACTTCACCTGGTTCAGCGTCGCGAACCTGTTTATCGTTTCGCTGTTCTGGAGCCTGATGGCGGATCTGTTCTCGGCCGAGCAGGCGACCCGGCTGTTCGGCGTGGTGGCCGCCGGCGGCAGCCTCGGCGCCATCCTGGGTCCGGTGATCACACGACTGCTGGCGCCCGTGGTGGGCGTCAGTGGTCTGCTGCTGATCGCGGCCGGGGGCTTTGCGCTGGTGATCGTGCTGATTCACGAACTGATGCGGCAGAAGGCGCGCTTGCGGCTGCTGAACGATGAGGGCCAGAAATCCTCACTCGATCAGCCGCTGCCCGGCAATCCGTTCGAGGGCTTCATCAAATTGCTGCGCTCGCCGTACCTGCGCCATCAGGCCGCTTATATGCTGCTCATGACCTGGATCGCCACCGTGGCCTATTTTCTGCAGACCGATCTCATTGCCAAGAGCTTCGCCGACATCGCACATCGCACCCAGGCGATCGCGGATATCGATCTGGTGGTCAATTGCTGCTCCGCGCTCGTGGCCAGCCTCGGACTGGGCCGCATGCTGCAGCGCTTCGGCGTCACCACCGGACTGCTGTTCAACCCACTCATCATGGTGGTGGCCTTCCTCGGTGTGCTGGTCTGGCCGTCGCTGCGCATGGTGCAGGCACTGCAGGTGGTGCGGCGTTTCTCGCAATATGCCGTGGCCCGGCCCAGCCGCGAAATCTGCTTCACCGTGGTGGAGCAGCAGAGCCGTTACAAGGCCAAGAGCGTGATCGATACCGTCGTCTATCGCTTCGGCGATGTCAGCGCCGCCTGGGTGCAGGCGCTGCTGCGCGCCGCCGGTTTCGGTCTGGCCGGTGCCGTGACACTGGGGCTGGCGGCCTCGGCCGCGTGGGGCG
>DASXLF010000035.1:0-2442 GCA_036496405.1 Steroidobacteraceae bacterium
CGGCGCGGCAGCCAGAACGGCTTCTTCTCGAACCAGCAGAGCAGGAACATGCCGAGGATGCCGCTCGCCAGCGAAATGCTGCGAAACGTGAAGACCGGCAGCTCGCTGACGGCGATCTTCAGCACCGGCCAGTTGCAGCCCCAGAGAACGGTGATCGAGGCGATCAGAATGAGGCCGATGCGCGAACGCGGGACGCCGAGGGTTTGCGCGGTGCTCATTGATGGGGGCTCATTGACGGTCCTTGAGCGCATCCAGCACGCGCTGACGTTCCTCGGGCGGCATGATCATCCATTCGCGGATCTCGTCGATGGTGCGCTTGCAGCCGAGGCACCAGCCAGTTGCGTCATCCATCTGGCAGACGCTGATGCAGGGCGATGGCGGTCCGCTGGCGAGCAGGCGCAGCCTGTCGGCGCGGCGCTGCTTGCGCTGGCGGCGATGGGCTTCAGTATCCCGGCGGGCTTCACTATCGGTCTCGTTCATGCCGCGCGCACCGCGCTGGCGGGGCGGCCGACGATCTGCTGATAAACCGCCGGATCGGTATCGCCTTCGCTGCCGAACAGCAGGATGCGCGAAGCAGGGGTGAGGTCCAACCGTGAGCGCAAGGAGGCATCGGCGCAGACGCCCAGAAGGCCGGCGAGACCGCCCACGCCGGATTCTCCCGCGACCAGCGGCCGATCGCCATCAATTCCCTCGGCCAGTGCCTGCATGGCCGAGACCGCCAGAGAATCGGAGATGGCCAGCGCATCGCTCGCCGCGCGCTGCAGCACCTTCCAGGCGACGTCGGAAACCTCGCCGCAGGCAAGTCCCGCCATGATCGTTTCCAGATCGCCAGTGACCTGTATCTGGTGATCGGCCTCGATGCTGCGATAGACACAATCGGCGCGTTCGGGTTCGACCACGATCAGCCGCGGGCGCTGAGACCCCCAGCTCTCCCAGAGATAGGCGATGACGGCCGCCGCCAGCCCGCCGCAGCCGGCCTGGATGAACGTATGGGTGGGCGGCTCCTCTCCATCCGCAGCCAATTGACTCAGCGCCTCTTCCGCCATGACGCAATAGCCCTGCATCACCTGGCGCGGCACATCGACATAGTCGCCGTAGGAGGTATCGGAGATGACTTGCCAGCCGGCGGCCTTCGCATCGGCGGCGCAGCGATGAACCGAGTCATCGTAATTGCCGGCCGTGCGGCGAACCTCCGCGCCGAAGGCGGCGATTGCGGCGCGGCGCGTCTCGCTGACCGTGGCATGGATATAGATGACCGACCTCGCCCCGAAGAGCGAAGCGCCCCAGGCAACGGAGCGGCCATGGTTGCCATCGGTAGCGCTCGCCACCGTCAGGCCCTGGGCAATGTCGCGATGCTCGCCGGCAATAAGGGCGGCCGCACTGGGCAGCACGCCGCGCTGCTTGCGCACCGCCTCAGCCAGATAGCGATAGACCGCAAAGGCGCCGCCCAGCGCCTTGAAGCTGCCGAGGCCGAAGCGCCCGCTCTCATCCTTGTAGCGCAGCGAGGCCAAGCCCAATCGCTTCGCGAGACCAGGCAGGTTGCGCAGCGGGGTGGGCGCGTAGCCGGGCCAGGTTTCGATCTCGGCGAGAGCCGCGAGCCCGTCACGGCGCGAGAGAATTGCCTGAAGCTCGCCGGGGAAGGCAGCGCCGGCCGCGGCGGCGCGGGGATTGGCAATATGGCGAGCTGCCGCGTCCTGCAGTTTCCAAGCTGTCATGGGCAGGTCTATTATCACAGAAGGGGTGGGCTGACAGCCTTGCCCGCCGTGCTTCCACGAACGGACAGCCATGCAAAAGACGGCCTATCTGCGACGCATAAGGCTGATAAGCGGCCTTGTGCTGTTCGTCTATGTGACGACTCATTTTCTCAATCACGCGCTGGGATTGATTTCCCACCAGGTCCTGGCCGATGGCCGCGCGGTGTTCGTCGCCATCTGGCGCAATCCCGTGGGCACGCTGCTGCTCTATGGCGCCATAGCGGTGCATCTGACGATGGCGGTCTGGTCGTTCTATCACCGGCGCAGCCTGCGCGGCCTGTCGCGCACCGATTGGGCGCAGATCCTTCTCGGCCTCGCCGTGCCGCCGCTGATCCTGCTGCATGTGCTGGGCACGCGCGGCGCCCATCAGTTCTTCGGTACGGAGGACAATTACGACTATGTGCTGCTGATCATCTGGGTCTTCCTGCCGCTGGAGGGCTTGCTGCAGATCACGGCGCTGCTGGCGGCCTGGCTGCATGGCTGCATCGGCCTGCGGGGCTGGCTGCGGCTTTATCCCTGGTATCCGCGCGCGCAGTACTGGCTGTTCGCCGCAGCCCTGTTGGTGCCGGTGCTCTCCATCCTGGGCACGGTTGCCGCCGGCCGCGAAGTCGCGGCGCTGTACCGGCAGCCCGGCTGGTATGACAGCGTCGCCGCCACGGTGCATTTCGCCAATGCAGCTGAGCTCGCC
>DASXLF010000036.1:0-3722 GCA_036496405.1 Steroidobacteraceae bacterium
CCGGCCGCGCGTGCGCTGGCTCGCAGCCTGGGCATCGATCTGGGAAGCATCAGCGGCTCCGGACGCGACGGGCTCATTACCATCGAGGATGTCATGGCACTCGGCGCGCCGGCGCACCCGCGCTCCAGCGCCACTGCAGCGCCCACCGCGCTGACGGTGCCCACAGGGGCGAGCGCCGACGTGCAGCCTCTGCGCAGTCTGCGGCGGACCATGGCCCAGAGCATGAGCCTGTCACGCGACCATGTGGCCGCGTGCACGGTGTTCGATGATGCCGATCTGCATCGCTGGCGTCGCGGCAGCGATTACACCGCGCGCGTGCTGCGCGCCATCGCCGCCGGCGTACGCAGCGAGCCCGGGCTGAACGCCTGGTACGACGCGGCATCGCAAAACCGCCTGTTATTCGCGCACGTTGATGTCGGCCTGGCCGTGGACACCGCCGACGGACTGCTGGTACCGGTCATGCGGCAGGTCGAGCGCCTGGATGCCGCGCAGGTGCGCGCCGAGCTCGATCGCCTGAAGCTTGCGGCCCGCGAGCGCACGGTAAAGGCCGAGGAGCTGCGCAACTTCACGTTTATGCTGTCCAATTTCGGAACCATGGCGGGCCGCTATGCCACTCCGCTGGTCGTGCCCCCGGCCGTTGCCATTCTCGGCACCGGACGGGTACGCCAGGACGTGCTGGCCGCAGACAATCAGGTCGTCCTGCACTGGCGCATGCCCTTGTCGCTGAGCTTTGACCACCGTGTGGTCACCGGCGGCGAGGCGGTGCGATTCCTGGGCGCGGTGATCGGCGATCTCGAGCAGGCGGAATGACTCGGGGACGCTTCCTGACGGACACACTGCTGCGCGCCTGGCGGGGCTCACTGCCAAAGGAAGAATGGAGCCGGCTGGACCAGAAGGCGCTGCGCGCGGCCTGCGTGGCCCAGCTTAAATTCGGCATGCGCCGCCGGCGCAACCAGACGCTGCTGCGGGTACTGGCGGCCCCCGAGGCCGAGAGCACCGCACCCTACTCCGTGATTCAGCTGGTCACCGACGACATGCCGTTCCTGGTGGACACGCTGAGCATGACGCTGGCGCAGGCGCAGGTGTCGGTGCAGATCATCGTGCATCCAATCCTTCGCGTGCAGCGCGATGCCTTGGGACGTATCCGCGCGCTCAGCCGCAATCTGCAGGCCGATGAGGGGCGCAATGAGTCGTGGCAGTACCTGCGCATCGATCGCCTCGGCGACGCCAGCGAATGCCAGCAGCTGCTACGGCGCCTGACGGCTGCCTTGGCCGACGTGCGCCGCGCCTGCAAGGATTGGATGCGCATGCGCAACCAGGCATTGCGGCTGGGGGCCGACATCAGCCGCAATCCGCCGCCACTGCCGGCCGAGGTGCTGGCTGAGAGCCGCGCGCTGCTGCAGTACATGGAAGCGCATCACTTTACTTTCCTGGGCTACCGCGAAAATGCCCTGCATCGGCGCGGCAAAGTGCTGGAACTGCGGCCGGTGCCAGGCACGGGTCTTGGGTTGCTGCGCCGCCGGCGCCGGCACGCGCGCGACAGTGCGGTGGTCGCCGCCAATATTCAGCAGGCGCTGCGTTCCAAGGAATTGCTGGTGGTCACCAAGGCCAATCAGCGCTCGACCGTGCACCGCGCCGACTATCTCGACTACGTCGGCGTCAAGCGTTTTGACGCGCGCGGACGGCCGGTTGGGGAAGCACGTTTCATCGGTTTGTGGAACACCAGCGCCTATCGCGCCGATCCGCGTCAGGTACCGTGGCTGCGTCTCAAACTTCAGCGCGTGATCGAGCATTTTCCTTTTGCGCCCAACAGCCACGATGGCAAACGTCTGTTGCAGATCGTGCAGACACTGCCGCGCGATGAGCTGTTTCAAGCCAGCGCGCCCGACCTGATCCGCACTGCGCGCGACGTGCTGGTGCTGCAGGAGCGCACGCGCGTGCGATTGATACTGCGTCGCGATGAATTCCGGCGCTTCTGGTCGTGCCTGGTGTATCTGCCGCGTGAGCGCTGTGACGCCGATGTGCAGGGGCGCATCGAACGGCTGTTGCTGGCCGCTCTGCACGGCACGGAATTGGATTCAAGCCTCACCATCGGTGACGAGCCGCTGGCGCAACTGCACATCCTGGTGCGCGTCGATCCCAGCAGCCGCCCGCGGGTGCAGGTCGAACGACTCGAGCAGGAAATTACCGAGGCGCTGGTTTCCTGGCGCGATCGCCTGCGTATGGCATTACGCCTGCGATTTGATGAAACCCGGGCGCGCGCGCTCGAGCGGCGTTACGAGCCGAGCTTCCCGGCCTCCTATCGCCAGGACGTTCCGGCCACGCAGGCGGTCGAGGACATTCTGGATCTGGAAGGCATCGACCAAGCGCCGGAAAAAATGCAATTGCGGCTGTATCGCCCGCCGTCGCAGCTGCCGCACCGTGTGCATCTGGCGATCATTCGCCGCGGCGATGCGCTCTCGGTTTCGGACGTGCTGCCGACATTCGAGCACTTTGGACTGCGGGTAATCGAGGAACGCCCTTATCGACTCGAGTTCGTCGATGGCCAGGCCGTCTGGGTCCAGGATTTCGAACTCGAGCACTACGCCCTGCAGCGGTTCGTGGTCACGCGCGTGGCGACCGAGTTGATCACCGCCTTTCGCGCTGTACGTGCCGGCGGTATCGATGACGATGGCTTCAATCGGCTGCTGATCGCGTCGGAGCTGGGGATGCGTCAGGTCACGGTGCTGCGGGCCTGTTGCCGCTACCTGCTGCAGACCGGCATTCCCTTCAGCCAGAGCTACATGGAGCGGGTACTGGCCTCGCACGCCCGGACCGCGCGTGCGCTCTGCCTGCTGTTTGAACAGCGTCTCGCCCCGGGCGCCAGTCGCGCCACGCGCCAACGGGCTGCCTCGCTCGAAAAGCAGGTACGAGCCGCCATCGAAGCCGTGGTCAGTCCGGACGAGGATCGAATACTGCGCGCCTTTCTGGCCGTGATCCGCTCCACCTTACGCACCAACTATTTCCGGCGCGACAGTGCCGGGCAAGCGCGCGCGTGGCTGTCGCTTAAATTCGACCCGAGCCAGATCCCTGGCCTGCCACAGCCGCGCCCTGCGTACGAGATCTTCGTCCACAGTCCGCAGGTTGAGGGTTTGCATCTGCGCAAGGGCGCGATCGCCCGAGGCGGCATTCGCTGGTCGGAGCGGCCGGAGGATTTCCGCACCGAGATTCTCGGGCTCATGAAGGCGCAGCACGTGAAGAACACCGTGATCGTGCCGGTGGGCGCCAAGGGCGGATTCGTCGCCCGGCGGCTGGCGGCGCGCACACCGCGCGAGCTGCAGCAACGCGAAGTGATCAGCTGCTACCAAAGCTTTATCCGCGGCCTGCTCGATCTCACCGACAATATCGTCGCCGGGCGCGTCACGCCGCCATCCCTGGTGCGGCGGCTCGACGGCGACGATCCGTACCTGGTGGTGGCGGCCGACAAGGGCACGGCCACGTTTTCGGACATCGCCAACGCGATCGCCGCCGAGTATGACTTCTGGCTGGGCGACGCCTTTGCTTCCGGCGGCTCGGCCGGCTACGACCACAAGAAAATGGCTATTACCGCGCGCGGCGGCTGGGAATGCGTCAAGCGGCACTTTCGCGAGCTCGGCCGCGATATTCAGCGCGATGCCTTCACCATGGCCGGCATCGGTGACATGTCGGGCGACGTATTCGGCAACGGTGCTCTGCAGTCGCCG
>DASXLF010000037.1:0-13705 GCA_036496405.1 Steroidobacteraceae bacterium
GCTGACATCGCAAATCCTGAGATGTTCGAGTTGGCATTATTGCTCGACGTGACGGTTGGACTGGCGCGCATTTGGACGGCCAGTGTATAGGTCGCCTGGATACCCGACGCCGCGACCTGGTAGCTGCCAACAACGATTTGCCCGATCTGATAAAACCGCTGGCATTCCGCAAGCTGTTGCTGCGGCGAGCCGCCGTAATCGAGCGGCGTCGCCACGCTGCCGATCTCTAGCTGGACACCCCAGAGTTGGATGATAGCAGTCTGCACGCCGATATTGCCAGCCGTAGCATTGTTTGTGGCACCTGATGAATAGAAGATTTGCAAATTTGTGTAGCTATTGTTGTTCGTTCCAAACGTCTTGCCTGTCACACTTGGGATGACAATCGTGGTGCTATATCTCGTCCAAGTGGTGCTGAGCGTAAGGCTGCTGCCTGTTGCAAGCACTCCAACACCAGCAGACGGGGAACCACCAGTCCCAAACGTCTGCGCCATGTTAATTCCAAGTTTGGGTGTTCCGCTCATGGCTACTGCCCAAAAGCTGATAGTAACAGCCTTGCCAGCCAATCGGCGGGTATCTTCGATCGCATGATAAACGAAACTCAGCGCAGCAGCACCCGAGTTCCCAGCAAAGTTCGCAGTCAGCGACTGACGTGCCGTCTCGTCGCCTATCCCTGTTCGGTCAGCATCTGACAGCGGATTAGCGGTGACGGTGACTACATCAAGATTAGTATTTATCGCCCAACGATCCAGCGTGTAGCCCGTGCTGCTCCACGGCCCTGTCCCACGCTGTGCAATGTTGAACAGCCCATTGTGGATGAACGACCGCCCCGAATTATGCCCGCTGATCGCCTGCGCGGTGGCGTCGCCGGAGAACGTCGAGGCGGCAGTCCACTGGCTGCTGTTGGGGTCGGTGTAGTAGCAGTACAGCTGGCCGTCGGCGCTGCACCACCACAACTCGCCCTGGGTTGGACTGACCGGCGGGGTGTCGCCGACCAGCGCGCCGACCGGCTTGTTGTCGACGTACGCCTTGGTGGCCGCCTGCTGCGCCGTGGCGGGGTCGCCGGACAGGATCAGCGGCCCGGTCATGCTGGCACCGCCCAACCCCACCACCTGCACCCAGGCGGCCCCAGAGCGGCCGTAGACGTTGGTGTTGTTCGGCGCGTCGGTGAACGCGTGCGCGTCCACGTATTGCTTGGTGGCCACGCCCAGCGCGGTGACCGGGTCGGCCGGCAGCGCGATCGGGCCCAGCATGGTGCCGCCGGCCAGCGGGAGAAAAACCGCGGTGCCGCCGGAGGTCGCGAGGTGCGCGTCGAGCGTATCCGCGTTTGAGTTTAGGTGCGTCCCCCAGTTCTCAGGATCCGCGTTGTAGATCGGCTTGTAGAGGCCGAGGTTTGGCGTCGTGTTGTAGTCGGTGCCGCTCATGTCGCCGTCTCCAGCGCGTATTGCGTCTTCGTCCACGTCCCGGGCTGGCACACATGTGCCGGTGTGCCGAAGGTCAGTTCCAGCAGCGCCAGCACACCGCTGCCGCCGGCCATGGTGTTCCACGTCCCGTAGTTCTCGGTGCCGTAGAGGCCGACGCCGTAGGGCCGTGGCACGGTGGTATCGAGCACCGCGATGCCGGCCGGTGGGATGCGGGCGCGGGCATACATCGGCACGCTGAGCACCGCGCAGGCCAGCGAGCCGAGCAGGTTGCCGGGATTGGCCAGCGTCGGGCCGGACCACAAGAGCACCGCGTCCACGTCGCCCCAGTCGGCCGCCGCCACCGGCCACTGCAGGGCAGCCACGTTGGCGATCGTCACGCCGTCCACGCAATAGTCGAAGGTGGCGAGCACGCGGGCATAGTTGCCCCAGGTGATGCGGGTCGCCTCCTCGCCGGTGTCGGCGTCCTGCAGGCCCACGTAGGCCCGGAAGGGAGGGACTAAAACCGGCATGCCATCTCCTCACGGAGCGGCGCGCCGCTAAGGTCCGACTGTTGTTTCCACAAATTTGCTCTAGTTATTACTTGCTGCCACATGCCGTCGGCCTGCTGCGCACGATCGTTGTCGAGCGCCCACACCGCGCCGAGCTTCAGCAGCCCGTACAGGTAGATCCCGTAATGCGCCTCGAGGATCGGATTGGTGTCGGCCGGCAGCAGCAGCGGTCTTGGTTTGCTATACCAGCCCATTTGCACCGTCTGGTAGACGTGGCTCGGGTCCGGCACCGCGGGGAGATACGGGTGCGGCAGCCACTCGATGCAGTCGCCGACCAGGCGATAGGCGGACACCGGCGCGTTCGGCACCACCTGCCAGTAGGCCCCGGTATAGCCGCTGCTGTTGCGCATATACGTCTCGGACCAGTGGCCGCTCCACTGGTCCTTGAGCGTCAGGTTCTCGCCGGTGGTGGCGTCGCGGATGCTCTCCATCGTGGCGAAGTCGTCGGGCAGCGCGATGTAGGCGGCATCGATGTTCTGCGTTGCGGTGGTGACCATGCAGCGGGCGCGCAAGGTCTCAGCCAGCTCGGTCTCGAGCATGGCGGTCCAGCCCGGCAGCAGCGACAGGCAGTCGCGCCGGTTCAGCCAGCTCATCGTGTCGTCCTGAAGCTGCTGCAGGCTGGCCACGGGCTAGGTGGTGGGCACGTATTCGAGCTTCGCGGACGCCTCGGTGTGCGCCTTGGCCGCCGCCATCGCTTCCTCACGCGCCGACTTGGTGCCGCCCTTGCCCAGCGCCTCGGGATAGGCTCTGGCGAGCAGGCCGGGCTCGATGTCGTCGAACAGCACCGGCTCGATGCTGGTCGGCAGCGGCTTGGGTGGGTTCTCGCGGTGGATCGGCGGGGCCTGCTCCTCGTGCGGCTCGGTGATGCCGGGCGTGGGCGCCATGCGGGCCGGGTGGCTTTCGTGGGTCGTTGGCTGGGCCATCAGTTGTTCCTTCCATTCGCGCAAGTTGCGCTCGTGCACGTTCATAGTTTGCGGGCGTCGTCAGTCCTGAAGAACCGCGCTTCGCGGCTGTCCAACCACTTGTTGAACGCGACAGGGTCCTTGGTGATCCCGAGGCGTTGCAGGCGCAGGTACACAACGTAGGGAATCCGGGCGACGTGGGTGATGTCGCGCTTCACCAGCGGATCGAAGCTGGCCGCGATCGCCTTGGCGGACTCCACGATCGGCTTGGTGTCCTGACTGTAGACCAGGTAGCCCTGCCCATCCTCGTCGCGGTTGAGCTCGGTGTTACGGCGAGTGGTCGGGTTCCATGATTGATACAGATTGGTCTCAACCATGTGAGACACCCGTGCTAAAGGCGGGGCGCTGTTGGCTCACCACAGCCAGCAACGCCCCTAACCAGTGACCTTTCGGGAGGCCATGGCTGTGACCACATTGCAGCATTTCCCCGCCTCGCTGACCGAGCATAGTCGTTACGATCACTGATTGAGGTCTGCAATATAGGCGTGTGCCTTTGGAGCAGTTGGGCGAAGTGTGCCCTCAAACACAACCCCGCCTTGTGAGTTATCTCCTGTCTGTGCGTAATCCTGTTGCACCATGTCACGTTGTGGCAACGGCGCCAGCTCGATGTAATCGGTCGTCACCAACAACACCTGGTGCGCCGGGCAGAAGCGGTCGGGCGCGAGCTGTAGCGTGCCGAAGTCGGTGCGGAACACGTCGACCGCGCCTTGGATGGTCATCTGGTCGCGTGGCGAGGCTTGGACGATGTTCTGCGCCACGATGGCGTTCGCGGTGCCGCCTTGGCTGAGGGTGGCGAAGTAGAGCTTGATGGCGCCGGACATAATTCCGAGGTCCGGCTTGCCCCCGGCTTGCCAACACTGTTGCATCGCCTGCTGCACGGTATCGAGGGTCAGGTCGAACAGCGTACCTGCGGTACCGACACCAGACCCATCGCCCACGGGCATGGTGCCGGTCGCGCCACGGATGCCCTTGCTGCAGTAGGCGGGCAGCCCCGACATGTGCCGCGGGTCGGTGATGGTCCTGACCAGCGGCGAGGTGATGGCCAGCTCGAGGTCGCGCTTGCACTCCATGCCGCGCAGGATGAGCTGGCGGTTGTACTCGTCCTCACCACCGGCCACATCCACGACCCGCAGCGTGTTGGACACGCCGACCGTGTGCGCGATGATCTGGCAGATGTTGTTGAGCCGCACCGGCTTGGTGGCGGCCTGCATGACGGCGGTGAAGCCCTCGGGCTGGAAGTTATCGTAAGCAGCATTCAACTCCTGCACTAACCATTCCGTCATCACCTGCTTGCTGCCGACCCGGCTACATGCACTCGTAAGTGGCGTCTCATCCGGATCGATACGGTAGATGATATCGGCGAGGTCTTCGCGGACGCCGACTGCGGTGGGTTCGAGGTAGGTACCGGCGGGCGTTGCGCCCATGCTTGCCAGGGCCATTGTCATTTCCATTGCTGGCGCGCGCAGATGCGCAGCGCGGTTGAACGATTGGGTTCATGTGCAATGGCAATGACTGGAGGCGGGCGGCCCGGGGACCTGGTTGGTGACCCATTTCCCGCAAGGGGAAGTGGCGGCACTCCAGGGCGGACGGCGGCCTACTTGGTCAGGCCCTATGCCGGCACGTCACGCGACGACGGTTGGTGCAAGCACTCCGGCGCGCGTCAGCCGCAACCCTAGGGAGTTAGCGGCGATTCCGTCAATACAGCAGCAACAAGAGCGTCCAGAGCGCTGTGCAGATCGCAGCGCCGACCACCACGCCGGTGGCTGGGCTCATATCATCGCGGGCGCCGGCATTCGCGGGCCTGCATCACCCGCCATTGGCCCTACGGGCGCTGAGCAGCGCGGTGGCATTGCGCAGGCTGGGCCGCGCGTCGAACGCATCGGAGGCGGCAGTGATTGCCTGGGCTGGCTTGGGTGCCGGTGCGACGCCGCGCACGGGCCGCGACTGCACTGGGGCCGACGTCGTGGTGCCGTTGCGCAGGTTGTCGAACATCATCGCCTTCATCAGGATCTTGAGCTGCCGGTGATCGGCGAGACGGGCCAGCTCCTCGCGCTGAAAGCCGCCCTTGTCCATCGCCCACTCGGCGATGCTGGTTTGCCAGGACTGCCGGGTGGCGGGATCGTTCCACTGCGGGTATTCGGCGGCCATGGCCTCGTTGCCGCGGGCGACCTGCTCGGCCAGGGAGCGCTGCTGCGCCTGCTGCTGGAGCTGGGTGAGTTCGCCGAGGCGGCCCTGCTCCTGCTGCGCAGCCTGGTGGGCGGCCATCTGGCGCAGGTATTCCTGCGGGTTGGTCTCGATCAGGCTGGCGTCGGGGCGTGGCACGCCCTGGATCTGCTGTGCGATACGCGCCAGCTCGGGCTGGAGGTAGGGCAGCACGGTGGCGAGCGCCTGCTGCTGCTCGGCGAGTGCGCGCTGCTGTGCGGCCAGCGCCTGGGTTTTTTGGGTGTAGTCGGTGGACATGCTGACGGCGCGGCGCACCTCGTCGGCCGACAGCCGGCGGCCGTCCACTTCGATCCCCGGACTGGACTCTGCCGGTGTGGAGTCTGCTGGCGCGTGTGGCTGCAGTCCCTCTGGCAGTCCGAGCGCGCGCGCCATGGTGTCCAGCGCGGTGTCGGGCGTAGCAGCCGTGGGCGGTGTGGCTGCCGCAGCGGGTGTTTCACGTGGGACCGCCGCGTGTGGCGCCTGCTCGCCACTTCCCCTTGGGCGTGCTGGTTCCGCTTGGGGTGGCTGCTGATTACGGCGCTGCTGGTTGAGCAGGCGCCCGGCCTCGCTGAGGGAGATACTGGGCTGTGAGGCCGGCGGCGGCGCGGACGTTTCCGGTGCGCTGCTCGGGATGACAGCAGGGGCTGGCGCCGGCGCTGAGGCCGGCGTGGAGATGCTATCGCTCATGGTGTTCTCTGGGGGTTATTCGGAGGCGAGTGCGCGCTGCCGGTTGGTTTCGATCAGCAGCACGGTGTCGATCCGGTCCTGGATCTCCTGGCGCAGGGTGGAAATCGCCAACGCCATGGTGCGGCCGCGCTCTCTTGCCCGCGGGTCGAAGTCGCTGATCGCCACCGCCACCGCGTGCTGCTCGAGGTCGCCGAGGATCGCCTTGAGCGCCGGATCCTCGCGCAGCCGCGCGGCATCCGCGGCGATCATGCGGGCGTCACGGTCGCTCATGACTTCCCATTGGGCTGCGTCCTGCGCAGTGCCGCCTGCAACGCCTGCAGCGAGGCGGACGTGGGCGCGGTGTAGCCCTGCTTGCCCCACCACAGCTCCATGTCGTCGGCGGTGCTGGGGTCGGCGTTGGTGGCGCGGAAGTTCGGCTCGACCGCCTGGCCGCTGCCCGGCAGCTGCGACTGCCAGGTGGGCATCTGCTCTACGGCAGAGCCAAGCAGGCCCTTGATCGGCATTACTTCGCCTTGGCGATCGGATGGCGCCCGCCCTGGGTGCGTTGGGTCGGGGCTGGCATCTTGGCCTGCGCCTGGCCGCGCGCGTCGCCCGCGCCAGCCTTGCCGCCGGCGACCGGCTTGTTCTGGCCCTGACGGGGCGTGGTCTTGGTGGACTGACTGCCGCTTGCCCTGGTTACCATGGGACTATACTCCGGTTTATCCCTGTGCGACCCGGCGGTATGCCGAGCCGCAAGAACCTATCGGTTGCATCAAGTCGTGAAAGCCGCAGCCCGCGCTTGCGTAGCTCCCGGCGCTCGCGCTCCCACTGCAGGCGGAAGCAGCGCAGCCCCTCCCGCCGCTTGATCGGTTCCGTGCGCCCCTTGGCAATCAGCCGATCAACCACGCGTATTGCCGCGCCGACCAGGCCGATCGCCACCTGCTCACGCTGCTTCAGCATGTATGGCGACGACCACATCTCATCCCAGACTTGCCGTTCCTCGGCGAGATGCGCCGTCATCCGCTCGCGCTGCCTCGCCTCGGCAGCCACTAGCGTCTCCAGCTCGTAGAGCGGCCGCGTCACCGCATTCCTCCTGGTGTTGCAGGTGCGGCGCCACCTCCCCCTGGCCCTGGCGTTCCTGGGCCTCCAGGCATCGGCGTACCGCCGGGGCCGAACAGCGCGCTGCTCATCGCCCGGTTGGCGATACCGCCATACGCCGTCGGCAAGCCGCCGCCCTGCAAGCCGCGTTGCACCGCCATCCGCGTCGCGGGATCTGGACCTGACGGCGGCGCCGGGGTTACGCCGGGGCTGGGAGGCATCATCGGCGGCGCCATGCGCTGCACGCCACCCGCCATGGGGTTGGTACCCAGAGGGCCTGGAGCGCCCTGTGGTGGCTGCGGTGGCCGTGCCTGCGGTGAGGTCGCAGGCGGCGCTGGGCTGGACGGCGGCGGGGGCGCCATCGGGCCCTGCGCCATCAGCCCAATCTGCGGCGCTTTGCTGGTCATCGCCTGCTGGAACTCGCTGATCGACGGCAGCGGCGTGCCATGCTGCGCCGCAACGCTATACGCCTGGGTCCAGTATTGGAGGGCCGCCTGGCTGCGCTCGCGGTCGTCGTCCTGCAGCAGCTTGGCCCGGTCGGTCTGCGCCGACCCACGCTGGTCCTCGATGTCGGCCGCGGTCTTCTGGCCCTGCACCTGGGCGAGCACCAGGGATGCATCGGGCGGCGGTGGTGTGTCCGGCGGCGCCTGCCAGCCAGGCGGCAGCGGGCGGAAGTAGGTCGACACGTCCGCGATGCTGGCCGTCTCCAGCATACGCGACAGGGTGGCGCGGTATTCCGGCACACCCACCAACGGATTGTTCAAGCCGTAGTTGGCGATGATCTGCTCCTGTTTGGCCGCCACCTGCCCCAACATGGCCAGCCGCTCCATGGGCATGCCTTTGCCGCCGACGTTCACGCTGGTTTCCCACATGGTGGCCAAGGCTCGCGGATCGATGGTGATCCACGCGCCGCGCAGCCGGATCACATTCGGCCGGTCCTGTTGCCGCGCCATCATCTTCAAGATGCCGGTATACAACGGGGCCAGGCCGGTCTCGGCCAGCGTCCGCGCCATCATGTCGAGGCGGTCCTGCGCGGCCGACGTCTGCTGCGATACCGCAATGGGTGCCGTGCTCTGCAACTCATCAATCGTCAGGCCCTGAGATGCGCGTGTAATCCCCGTCCTGGATTGCCTGATGGCCTCCAGCACCTCCATGACCGGCAGCGCTTCCTTGCCGGCGAACGGCTTGACCAGCTCGGTGACGGCACCCTGCTGCGATGCGCGAATGATCGAGCCGATCGCGGTCTGCCGCACATCCTGCAGATTCACCTGGCCCAGGGTGACCACGGTGCGCGGGTACATGCTCTGCCCGAGGCTATCGAGGGTGGCGCGCATCACCCGCGACTCCACCCGCTGCAGGTCCATCACCATATCGGCCTGCGACAGGCCGATGACGCGGCCAGGTTCACGGTAGGGGGTAAAGCAACTCAGCGGGATCTCGTCGGTCCGTTCCCACTGCACCAGCTCGTGCGACGAGCCGAGGAGGTGGACGTGGAGGAGTTCCGCTCTGTGATCGTTGTCGGCGTCGCAGCGGATCCAGCCCTCGGCATACAGCACATTGCCCATCGCCTTGTCCGACGGCGGCGCGCCGCGAATGTTGTGGCCCTGCGCCTGATCGCGCGAGATCACCTCGCGGCGCTGGCGTGGCGACATCATGTGGTCGCCGTGCCGCAACACCTTGTCCTCCGGCAATCCCATCTCGATGAGGTCAGATGCCGGCACGTTCCTGACGTGGAAGATGCCGCGCGCGCCGTCCACCGTGTTGGCATCCGCCACCACCCACACGCACTCGGAGGGCACCGCTTCCACAATCGGCCAGTTCTGCGCCGCGTGCCGCGTGATGGTCGCGCTCCAGTACTCCGGCGGGCCGCCCTGGCTGAGGTACATCTGCACCTCGGGCACCTTGCTGATCTGCTGCAGCTCGGAGGGCTGAATGGGCCTACGCACGATGCGCTGCGCCTCGATGCCCGGCTCCGCCAGCAGCATCTGCAGCTGCGGCAGCAGCAGGTTCTCGCACACCTCGGTGCGGGTGGTCTCACGCTTGCCCCAATACCACCGCGCCCATCCCGCCTTGCGCGTGAGTGCATCGAGCAGGATGTCGTGCAGGATCTGCCAGCCGGGATTGCAGGTGAACAGCGCCCATCTGCAGTAGTCGGTCGCCTGCCTGCTCAGGGTGGTCGCCAGCTTGTCATCGCCGGCGATCTCGTTGCTCATCGGTTCAAAGCTGACCGGGTCCTCCACCGCGGTGAACACGCGCAGCAGCGATGGCAGCGTGGCGCGTATCGTGTCACGGACCACCGTCAGGACGATCTGTGACCGGCCCGGCTCCTCATCGCCCAGCGGCTCGCCGGCATAGTACTGGCTCGCCACCATCCGCTGTCGCTGCAGGAACAGGTCGTACTGCTCGGCGATCTTGAAGTAATACCGCGCGACCTCCTCGATCTCGCTGTCCGACTTGCCGAGCTTTTCGTAGCGAAACTCCTGTTGCCAAGCGGCGGCAACGGGTTGAGGCACTGGCCGCAATCCGGCCGCATAGGCGCGGATCTGTGGCGGCAAATCCTGATCTGGGTCATCCGGAATGCGGTCGCTGGGCGCTTTGCTGAGGTTCGCGAAGATGTGCTGTGTCTGCGGCGGCTGCCCAACGGGTTGCATCAAGCCAGAGATGCGCGGAACTGGCGGCGGTGTGCTCGACTGCCATGGCGACGGCGACAGCAGCCCACCACCACCTGGCGGCAAACCCGGCGGTCCGCCAGGCTGCTGGCCTGGCCGCGGCATCATCCCAGGCGCCGCTATTGGCCCTAGTGGGTTAGCTGGAGCTGGCGCTTGATCCGAACCAGAGCCGCTCATGACGCGCCCATCACCAATACCCCCAGTAGCCGATGCGCGGGCCACCAAACAGCAGCAGCACCAGCAGCACCAGCACCACGACCCACGCAATGCTATACGGCCCGCCGCCATAACCGGCGCGATAGCCCCAGCCGCCACCCGCAAGCAGCAGCACCAGCAGGATGATGATGAGCAGTGTCATGCCGCCAGACCCCTGTCGTGGTAGCGTCGCAATGCCAGTGCGGCCAGACGCATCCGCGCCGGCTCACGATCGCCAACTCCCCCGTTCAGGTATTCCTCGGTGTAAATCTCCTCATGCTCCAGGAACTCGTGCATGAAGTTAACCTGCAGACTGTAGACATCCGGCTGTTTCACGCCGAGCAACGCAGCCACCTCCTTCTTCGATGCCCCGCCCAGCCACGCCTCGAGCGCTTGGGCCCTGACCGCCAGTTTGGCCTCACGCTCTGCCGTCTCTCTCGCCTTCCAGATTGGTTTCATAGCCGCCTTGGCCGCCCTCATGCGCCGCATAGCGTTGCCGTATTCCGCCTTCGCGGCTTCGTATTCGCGCTCGATCTCTGCCGCCGACGCCATCAATACTCCATGCCACTTATGCGGTCGCGAACCGGCGTGCTGGTGTATAGCCCGCTATCGTTCTGCGATGATACCATCATCGTCTGTTGCGCCAGCGTCAGGCTCAATGCGTCCGCAAAGTCCGTGCTCGGCAAGCCGCGGGCGCGCATCTCCTGCTTCGACTCAATCTTGATGCGGCCATCCGACATATAGGTATAGCGGGGCGCCACGAGGTCATCGCGCAGCCTGTCATGGCGCGGCAATCGACACACCCGGCTCTCCAGCCACTCACGGGTAAATCCCCATAGTTCATCTCGAAGCCGCATATATCTTCCGGTGGTCGCAGGCGCTTCACCCACATTGATTGCAAGCACGGGGACGCCTTGCTCCATCAATCGGTCTGCCACGCCCGCACCAACGCCGATAGCGTCGATGGCGATTAGCGATGGCCGGTTGTTCACCATCAGGTCGAACTCATGCTTCACCGCACCGGCCAGCATCATGGTATCGAAGTTGCTCCACACTCGCGGCTGTTCGGTGACGACATAACCACGGCGCTTGATAAGCACGCTGCTGTCGTCGCCAAACCGGGCCACATCCAGCCCCCAGACCTCCTGCTTCGTGAGGTCCAGTGGCACGTCGCGCAGCATGGCCTGGTCAACCAGTTCCGCGCCGATGAACGTGTCACTGTCAGCCTCGGGGAACTCGCCCAGCACGCGGATACGATACGCCGAGCTATTCAATCCGTAGCGTTGTTCGTGCTCCTCAACGAAGGTTCTGGTGACGCGTGGACTATCCAGCCCTGAGACCTTCAGGGTAAACCAACGGTCGCGCTCCACCATGTGGGTCCGCCAAAACATGCCGGACGACCGCGTGGGATTACCGATCAATATCGTGATGGCACCTGCTGACGACATGCTGCCAGCAGCAGCTTCAAAGACGGGCTCGGGTATGCCGCTGGCTTCGTCGCATACCAACAGCACGCTCGTGGAATGGACGCCTTGCAAGCTCTCGGGGCTCTCCGGCCTGCTGGTCCTGGCCGTGACGAAGCTCTCAGGATCGGCCTTGAGTTTGATGTGATCCGACGACGTGTCCCACAGCGCCTGCCACGGCGCGGGCAACTGCTTGAACCATTTCAGTATCTCGGCGTACAAAACGTCAAAGAGTTGTGGGGCTGTTGGAGCTGTGCACACGCACTTGAACGGCGCTCTGGTATTCATAAACCAGATGACTGACCACGCCGCGAACGCCGACTTGCCGGTGCCATGGCCGCTGCGGATGGAGATGCGCGTATGACCACGAGCCAGCGCGCGCAGGGCCTCGAGCTGCCACGGGTCTGGCTCGGCCTTCAGCACCTCGCGGACGAATGCGATCGGCGCGCGGCCGTAGCGTGCCATGGCGGTGGCGAACGGGTTGTCGCTCTTGCCGATCGCGTCGGCCCAATTGAACGCCTCGGGCGCGTGCTGCAGCGTCAGGGTCATTCGACGGCCTGGAACATCTCCAGCTGGTGCTCGCGCTGCTCGTCCACCTGCTGCAGCGCCTCGGTTGTCGCAATGTCCACGAACAGCGGCAGATCCTCGCGGATGCGGGCGGTGCTCATGTCGAGATACGCCGGGTTGAGGTCGATGCCGATGGCGTGGCGCTGCAGCCGATCCGCCACGAGCAACGCGGTACCGGCGCCCGAAAAGCAGTCCAGGACTGTGCATGGCTTCACGCCGATGCAGATGCACGGTTGATGCCCGCAGCCCAGACCGCTGCAATCGTAATTCGCTTGACACTTGCACGACGGCGACCAAGCGATTGTGGTGCGCTGATACGGTTCCACAGCCGGCTGCCCGACCCACACTCCAGCATTACCCTTCGCCGCATCCGCCGAGTGGTCGTGCCACGACTTGCCGAGGATGCCGCCGGTAGCTTTTGTTGTGCGCACCCACGGCGCGCCGCATTGCGCGCAGCAGCCGCGCTCCGACGTGCCGGCACGGATGCAGCGCTCGGCTAACTCCGGCGCGAAAGTTGCGAAATGTGCGTTTGGGTACGCGTGCGTGGCGATGGTCCAGACATTGCGCAGGTTGCGGCCCTTCATCGCATCGAGCGCAAATGTGTGTCCGTTGTCATTCCTCTCCGGTACATGGCCAAATGAGCGGATAGGATCAGTGCGCCCGGTTGGTTCCTCCCGCACCGCATCCGCATCGTAGAAATACCGCGCCCGCTTGGTCAGCAGAAACACGTGCTCATGCGCTGATGTTGGTCTGCCCGCATACAGGTGGGCGATGTAGCCGTTATTGCAGCGGTCGCAGCCAGGGCACGGCACTAGACCAGCAGGATCAGCCGATCGTTCTTCTTCGAGTTGCACGGCTGACAGGCTGGGACGACGTTCGTCTTGGTGTGCTGGCCGCCCTTCGACAGCGGTATCACATGATCCAGCGTCAGCTTCGTCTTCTCCTGGCAGTAGTAACAGCGCCCCTTGGCAGCCCGCACGATCACCTTCCATTCCGCTGCGATGAGTGTCTGCTGATACCGTCGTTTGACGACCAGATACTTCTCGCGACGGCACGCCGAGCAGGTCGCTGGTCCCGTCTTCGTTGGAACGCTGGCCGGCACTCCACAAACACGACAGTCTCTCATATTCTTGGAGTGTAATCATATGTCGAGTGACAGTCGAGCCTTTTACGCTCTCCGGCATCGGGTTGGGCTTGGCCCAGATGATGTCGCTGCGCAGCCACCACCCGTCGGCCTGTAGCGCAACGGCCAGCCGCGCCGGCATCATCAGCAGGTCTTTGGGCTTGGGGGACGCCGTGGTATAACCTGGGTATGCCAGCCCCGAAGAAACCGTGCCAATCGTGTGGCCAACCCACGCGCCGTCCTCTGTGCCGCAAGTGCAAGCCGCCATACGAGCGGACACCGGAGCACAATCAGCTAATGAGCGCCCGCACGACAGGCATCCAGCGCCCTGGATGGAAGTCGGCGAGCACTCGGCCAGAAGTTGCCGCTCGCATTCAGTCGTGGTGGACGCCGGAGCGTCGGGAGGTAGCCCGTATGCGCGCTCAAAAGCTAACACAGGATCAAGCGTGGCGTCTGAGTTGTGGCCGCCCTCGCGAGTTGAGCCCGACCTGGGAGCATGGCCGGGCGTCACTGCCATACGCTCGGGGATGGACGAAGCGATGGAAGCAACAGGCGTGGGAACGCGCTGGCCATCACTGTGAAATCTGCCAATGCGATACGCCTTGCGACACCCATCACATAGACTTCCGCAAAGACAACCATCACCTCTCGAACTTGCAGGTGCTTTGCCGCCCTTGTCATAAGCGGCTGCACGCTGAGAACCGGCGTAAGAATCGCCAATGTTAACAAAGCATGTGCCGTCCGGGCGCAGCACGCGGCGCACCTCGCGGAACACCTGCACCATGGTGGCA